>CAYPNZ010000215.1:0-5568 GCA_964411845.1 uncultured Anaerolineaceae bacterium | reverse complement strand
GCGGCGGCGGCTGACCACCCCGTGGACATTTCTGCTGCTGGGCGGGTTGACCGGCTGGGCGCTGGCGCATCTGTGGGCGGGCACACCGAAAGAACCGTCAACCGCGCCGGTAGATTTTCCCGCCGAAAAATTCGCGCTGGCGCTGGCGCTGGTCGGGCTGGCGCTGCCGCTGGCGGTGGAATTCGTCTACCTGAAAGATTTGTTCGGCTACCGGATGAATACCGTTTTCAAATTTTATTTTCAAGCGTGGGTGCTGCTGGCGCTGGCGAGCGCATTCGGGGTATATTATGTTTCGCGGGAACTGCGCGGGCTGTGGCGCGGGCTGTGGCAAACGGCGGTAACCGTGGCAATTGCCGCGGCGATGGTGTACCCCGTGCTGGCAATTCCCACCAAAGCGCAAAATTTCCGCCCGCAACCGACGCTCGACGGGATTGCGTGGGTAAAAAATCAGCACCCCGATGATTATGCCGCCATTTTATGGCTGCGAGATAACGCCCCGCCCGATGCGGTGGTGTTGGAACGTCCCGGCAAATCGTACAGTTATCTCAGCCGTGTGAGTGCGCTCACCGGACGGCAAACGCTGGTCGGCTGGGATTTTCACGAATATCAATGGCGCGGCACGCTCGATGTGGTAAATGCGCGTCTGCCCGATATTGAAAAAATTTACAACGGGCTAGACCCGGCAACCACTTTGACCCTGCTGGATAAATATGCTATAACCTACATTTATGTGGGACCATCGGAACGAGAAGCATATGCCCCCAACGGGCTGGCAAAATTCGACCGTCTGCTGAAAGTTGTGTACCGGCAGGGGGCGGTAACAATTTACGAAAGATAATTTGAGATTGGTCCATAGAGATTGGAGATGGTGAATCTTCAATCGCTACGCGCCACTCTCCGTTTTCACATTCTATGACCACACAAACTGAAACGCTCACAACCGAACAACCTTCCGCTTTCTCTCGGGTAACCATCGAAACAGCGCTGTGGCTGGGCATCGGGCTGGCGGCGCTGGCGCTGCGGCTGGCGGCGCTGACCCGCTATCCGCTGAATGAAGCCGAGGCGACACAAACGCTGGCGGCGCTGACCCTTTATCGCGGCGGCATACCCGGCGGCAATTACAGCCCGTTGCTGGCATCGCTGACCGGCGGCGCGTTTTTGCTTTTCGGGGCAACAGATTGGGCGGCGCGGCTGGCAAATGTGCTGCTCGGCACGCTGCTGGTGCTGCTTCCCTTCGGTCTGCGGCGCGAATTGGGACGTGTCGGCGCGCTGGCGGCGGCAATTCTGCTGACCGTTTCCGCCGCGCCCCTCTTTTTCTCGCGTGCCATCGGTGGCGATATGGCTGCCGTCGTCGGCGCGATGCTGGTTTTGGTTGGCGGTGCGCGCTGGCTCGGCGAAAACCGCCCGCGCGGGCTGTATGCCATCGGCGGGGGGCTGGCACTGCTGCTCACTGCCGGCACCGGCGGATTTTCGGCGCTGGCGGTGTTGCTGCTGATACCGGCATTTGTGGCGGGCAGCAATCGGCAAGCCGTCGCCGCCGTAAAAACCCGATTCGCCGCCGAAAACCGGACGGTTCGCCGGGCGGTATGGTGGTTCGGCATTGCCGTTTTTGTTTTGGCGACGGCTGCCACCTTCAATCTGAACGGGCTTGCCGCCATTTCGGAACAATTTACCCGCTGGCTGACCGATTTCGGCATCACGCCGCGCCCCGGCGGCGCACTGCCGGCAGTGGTCAACCTGCTTTTTTACGAACCGCTGGTGGTCGTTTTCGGTGCGGTGGGGCTGGCACGCGCTATCGTCGGAAAAGACCCGCTGCACCGGCTGCTCGTTGCGTGGATTGCGCTGGCGATTCTGCTGGACATCGTGCAATCGGGGCGCAGCGACGGGCAATTGCTGCTGATTTTTGTGCCGCTGGCGCTGCTGGCTGGCGAACAACTCGGCGCGCTGTGGCACACCTGGCGCAATTCGGCGCGCGCCGAAAGCGACGGGCTGTTGGTTGCCATCGGGCTGATGGTGACGGTGTTTGTGTATGTCAGCCTGATGAGTTGGACCAAATGCACCGCCGCGCAGGCGGGCTGCGGCACGGCGTGGATACTTCCCGCGGCGGGGGCGGCGCTCATCATTGGGCTGGCGGTGGTGTTCGGCAACTGGTACGGGCGCGATACCGCTTTCCGCGGGCTGGCAGTCATTGCGCTGGTGGTTTTCGGCGTGCTGTCGGTGGGGCTTTCGTGGCGATTGAGTTTCGGTAAATTGTACGATTTGCCGTTTGAGCCGATGTACCCCCTGCCTGCCGCTACCCGTTTGCCCGATTTGAGACACGATTTGCAAAAATTTTCGATGGAACGCGCCGGCGACGCGCACGAAATTGACATCGCCGTGGTAGATGCCGATGTGCCGCAACTGCGCTGGTATCTGCGCGATTTTCGCGCCGCAAAATTTGTGCCGGATTTCGCCTCGGCGCAAAATGCGTCCATCGTGCTCGCCCGCCCGCAAACGGGCAATCCAAACGGCAATTACACCGGCGAAGAATTTGCGCTGGTTTCATATTGGACGCCAACGCAATTGCAGGGCAAAGATTGGCTGCGCTGGTACATCTATCGCCATTTGCCCAACCACAATCCCGGGCACGACCAATTGGTACTGTGGCTGCGCGCGGCTGACCGCTGAAAACCTTGAACTCGGAACACAAAACCTATGATGAACCGAAAAACGACTTTTCTGGAAAAACCGCTGTTTGAAACCATCACCATCAACTGGGAATTGGTGCTGTATCTGACCATTTTTGTGCTGGCGGTGGCAACTCGATTCTACCATCTGGGCGACCGGGTGATGAGCCACGACGAAAGTTTGCACGCGCTCTTCTCGTTCAAACTGTATAACGGCGAAGGGTACGTGCATGACCCGCTGATGCACGGACCGCTGCAATTTCATTTGGTGGCGCTGTCATATCTGCTGTTCGGGGTGAACGATTTTGCGGCACGCATCCCGGCGGCGGTGTTCGGGGTGGCGCTGGTGATGCTGCCCATTGCTTTTCGGCAGTGGATGGGTAAATTCGGCGCGCTGGCAACCGGCATCGGGCTGCTCATTTCACCCATCATTCTGTATTATGCCCGCTATATCCGCAACGAAAGTTACAGCGCATTTTTCACGGCAGTGATGGCGTTGGCGCTCTTCCAATTTATGCGCACCCGCAAACAACGCTGGTTGTATGTGGAAGCCGTCACCATTGCCCTGTTTCTCTCGGCGAAAGAGATTGCATTCATCCACGGTTTCATCGGGGTGGTGTTTGTGCTGGGCGTGCTGCTGTGGGAAAATCTGTCGGGCAAACGACACCGGCAGGTTTTTTACGCCCTGCTGGGCTTGACGGTTGCCGGTTTGTTTGTCGCCACATTTTTAGACCGCATCCCCACCCCGGCAGAAGGTATGGCGTGGAATAAAGTCGGCAGTTTGCTGCTGATGGTTTTCGGCATTTTGGCGGGGGTACTGACCATCGCCGCCAACACCGACCGCCGACACAAACCGATGACTGCCGCCATGAAAGCCCTGCTGTCCGAACGCGAAACCGCACTGGCGCTGCTGGCGGGACCCGTTATTGCGGCAACGGTGATATTTTTCCTGCTGCACACCACCTTTTTCACCAACCCCGCCGGTTTCATCAGCGGTACATGGGGCGCCGTCAGTTACTGGCTCAAACAGCAGGGGGTTGAACGCGGCGGACAACCCGGCTACTACTATTTGGTCGTCACGCCGATGTATGAATTTTTGCCGCTGCTGCTCGGCGGTCTCGGCGGAATATGGTATCTGTTCAAAAAAGCGCCCACATGGGGCGACCGCGATATATCCGCGCCGGAACCGGATACACACCCGCACGGCAAACAGCACAAACATGAAAAACACGCCCACACCCCCGCACCGACCGCGCCGTTTCGGTCTGATGGCGGCACATTTTTGGCGTATCTCATTTTCTGGGCGATTGGCGCATTTGTAATTTACAGTTGGGCGGGTGAAAAAATGCCATGGCTGGCGGTACACATCACCCTGCCGTTCATTTTTTTGACGGGATATGTCAGCCAAATTGCGCTCGACCGTTTCGATTGGGCAAGCCTGAAAACCGGCAGCGGCGCGCTGTTCGTGCTGTTGGTGCCGTTGCTCGGCGCAACGGTGCTGGTGGCGCTCACCGGCAAACCGTTCCGGGGACAGAGCATTCAAGACCTGCAAGCCACATCACGCTTCATCATCGCCGTGGTTATTGCCGCATTCATCGCGTGGCGCGTGTGGCGCATCGGGCGAAAATTGGGTGCGGCGCGCGTCAAACCGATGCTCTATCTGGTGGTGTTCGGCGTGCTGGGGGTGCTCACCGTGCGTTTCGCGGTGATGGCATCGTTCATCAATTATGATTATGTGAACGAATTTTTGGTGTATGCCCATGCCGCACCCGATGTGAAATGGGTCATCAACGAAATTGACGATATTTCGCGGCGCACCGTGGGCGACAAACAGATAAAAGTGGCGTATGGCGGCGTTATCTGGCCCCTGGAATGGTACATGCGCGATTATCCGAACCGTGCCTTTTTTGGCGGCAACCCCAACCGCGATGCCATCAACAACGCGCCGGTGGTCATCGTTTCGCCGGATGACCAAGTGAAGTTGGAAGATGTTACCCCCTTCCTCGGCGATAACTATCAGCGGTTCGATTACCGGCAGGTGTGGTGGCCCCTTGAAAATTACAAAGGGCAGTCGCTGTCGCGTATTTGGCACGATTTCGTTTCGCCGAAACTACCCGCCACCCCCGAACAGGGGCAATCGCAGGAAGAAGCAGACCGGCTGGCACGGGAACGGGTAAAAACAAACCGAAAATGGCTGTGGGATGTGCTCTTCTATCGCAAAATTGATGACCACACGTTTAAAGATTGGCCCTTCCGCACGCAAATGTATATGTTTGTGCGCAAAGATGTGGTCAACCAATTGTGGGATTATCAAACCGGCACAGCCGCAGCCGCCGAAACCGTGGTTGACCCGTATGCCGATGTGCGGCGGCAACTGTCGGCGGAACGGGTGTGGGGCAGCACCGGCGCCGGCGACGGGCAATTTGTCAACCCGCGCGCGATGGCACTGTCGCCGCAGGGGCAGTTGTATGTTGCCGACAGCGGCAATCACCGCATCCAAATTTTCGACCAAAACGGCACTTTCCTCAAATCATGGGCGGTTCCGGCGGGTGACGCGCCCGGTCAGGTGGGCGATGAAATGTGGGGTATTGCGGTCAGTGCGGATGGGAAAGTGTATATTTCCGACACATGGAATCACCGCGTGGAAATTTTCGATGAAGACGGCAATTTCATCAGCGCGTTTGGCTCGTTCGCCGACACGCAGGGCGATGCGGTTGCCTTCCCCGGCACTTTCTGGGGTCCGCGCGATATTGTGCTCGATGCCGCCGGGAATGTTTATGTCACCGATACGGGCAACAAACGGATAGAAAAATTTTCCGCCGACGGTAAATTTTTGGGGGCGTGGGGCGGCGGCGGCATTACACCCGGACATTTCGAGGAACCGACCGGGCTGGCAATGGAT
>CAYPNZ010000214.1:0-5593 GCA_964411845.1 uncultured Anaerolineaceae bacterium | reverse complement strand
AAAAGGAGTTGTGCAATGGCATCTTACGGAGCAAATCAAAATCCGCCGCTGTCAAACAAAATGAAAGCCGTATTGAGTTTTCTTTTTGTGTTGGTATTTGCCTCGCTGGCATTAAACGGATTTTTGCTGTGGCAATGGTTTGGCTTTTTGCAGCGGGCGCAGATAATGGGGCAGCAGGCACAAATTGCGGTTGACCAAGCCGTTGCCGGGTTGAGTGATTTTGAAAACGCTTCGATACAATTTTCGGTGCCGGTGCATGAAAAAATTCCCATAAAAATGAATGTGAAATTCCAAAAAACCGTTGAAGTGCCCATTAACATGACCATCCCCATTGACCAGCAGATAAAAACACAAATTCCGCTGAAAATTAACGACATCACCATCCCCATTGAAGTGAACGTGCCGGTAAAAATGAACATCCCGATAAAGAAAACCCAAAAGGTAGATTTGGATTTGAACTTTCCCATTGAAACAACCATCCCCATTGATATGAATATCCCGGTGGATATTCCGCTGAAAGATACCGGGTTGACCCCCTATATTGAGCAATTGCGGGGGATGCTGCAACAGTTGACCGAGTCGTTTTCAACGCAATTGCCGTAAATTCCCATTTAATGAAATAACCCGCTGCACGGTGAGGGGAAAATAGCGAAAAACTACCTTTTGAGGTATAATTTCTCTCGTGCAGGCAGGAAAAATATCCTGCAAATTTGCAGCGAAAAAGCAAAAACCGCCGCCTGCTGAAAACTACTTTCAGCAGGCTTATATTTTGTTTGAATGGAGCAGGTTTTATGGACAATCCCATTGACGACGCCCGAACGAATATCGGACGGGTGAAAGCCGTGGATATCGAAAAAGAAATGCGGTCGGCATATTTGGATTATGCTATGAGCGTAATTGTCAGCCGGGCGCTGCCCGATGCCCGCGACGGGTTAAAGCCCGTTCATCGCCGCATTTTGTATGCGATGTACGATATGGGCAATCGCCCCGGCACGCCATACCGCAAAAGCGCGCGTATTGTCGGCGATGTGCTGGGGAAATATCACCCGCACGGCGACAGCGCGGTATACGATGCGATGGCGCGTATGGCGCAAGATTTTTCGATGCGCTACCCACTGGTGGACGGGCAGGGAAACTTCGGCTCCATTGACGGCGACAGCCCCGCCGCCATGCGCTATACCGAAGCACGGATGGCGCGCATTGCCGGCGAAATGCTGGTGGATATTGAAAAAGATACGGTAGACTGGCAAGACAACTTCGATTCATCGCTGCAAGAGCCAACGGTTTTACCCGCTCGCATCCCCAATATGCTGCTCAACGGTTCCAGCGGCATTGCCGTCGGTATGGCGACCAACATTCCGCCGCACAACCTCAACGAAATTGCGGATGCCATTGTTTATTTGATTGACCATTACAACACGTTGGATGATGTAACGGTAGACGACCTGATGCAGTTTGTAAAAGGTCCCGATTTTCCCACCGGTGCGCAAGTTTTGGGCAGCGAAAGTTTAAAACAGGCATACGCCACCGGCAAAGGTTCCATTACCATGCGGGCGGTGGCTGAAATTCAAGAAACAAAAGCCAACCGGTTTCGCATTGTGGTTACGGAAATTCCGTATCAGTTGAATAAATCGAATTTGCTGATACGCATCGCCGAATTGGTGAAAAACGGACGGTTGAAAGATATTTCCGATTTGCGCGACGAATCCGACCGCAACGGTATGTCCATCATCATCGAGCTGAAACGGGGGGCGCAACCCCGCCGCGTGCTCAATCAACTGTACAAATATACCGCACTGCAAACCAATTTCGGTATGAATATGCTGGCGCTGTACAATGGCGAACCCCGTTTGATGCCGTTAAAAATGGCGTTGCGCATCTTCATCGAGCATCGCATGGAAGTGCTCACCCGCCGCACTCGTTTCGATTTGAAAAAAGCGAAGGCGCGGGCGCATATTTTGGAAGGTTTGCGAATGGCGCTGAACCATTTGGACGATGTCATCCAAACCATTCGCCGCAGCGAAAGCGCCGACCACGCCCGCACCGAGTTAATGACGCGCTTCGGGCTGTCGGAATTGCAGGCGCAAGCAATTCTAGATATGCAATTACGTCGCCTTGCCGCTTTGGAGCGTCAAAAAATCGAAGACGAATACAAACAAGTTACGGATACCATTGCGTATCTGCAAGATTTGCTGGACAATCCGCCCAAAATTTTGCAATTGGTTCGAGACGATATGCTGGAAGTCAAACAAAAATACGGCGACGACCGGCGCACCCAAATCATCGCCGCCGAAGCCACCGCATTTAACGAGGAAGACCTCATCAAAGACGAAGAAGTGCTGGTAACAATTACCCGCAACGGATACATCAAACGGGTGCCCAGCGCCACCTATCGTCGGCAGGGGCGCGGCGGGCGCGGCGTTAGGGGAATGACCACCCGTGAAGAAGATGATGTGACCGTGCTTTTCGCCGCCAGCACCCACGATACCGTCCTTTATTTCAGCGACCGCGGGAAAGTATATTCCGAAAAGGCATGGCGCATTCCCGATGCCGGACGCACCGCCAAAGGCATTCCGGTGGTCAATCTCATCAACATCAACCCCACCGAGAAAATTACCGCCGCCATTGCCGTTTCGTCTTTTGAGCACGCCGATTATTTGGTGATGGTCACCCGCAAAGCGAAAATCAAACGGGTGGCGCTGGGAGCCTTTGCCTCTGTGCGCCCCAGCGGGCTGATAGCGCTATCTTTGGATGATGACGATGCCCTGCGCTGGGTAAAACTCACCACGGGCAATGACGACCTGATTTTGGTTTCAAAACACGGGCAGGCAATTCGTTTTGCCGAAACCGATGTGCGGGTGATGGGACGCGCCGCCGCCGGCGTAAATGCTATGCGGCTGACCGCCGGCGATGAACTCGCCGGGGTGGATGTGGTTGTGCCGCAGGGGCAAGTATTGGTGGTTACCGCCAACGGATTGGGCAAACGAACACCGGTGGCGCAGTACAAACGGCAATCGCGGTATGGTCTCGGTGTTCGCACACTTGACCGGGCGCTGAACATTACCGGACCCATTATTGATATGCACATTGTTTTGGGCAACGAAGACATTTCGCTCATTTCCAGCGAAGGGAAAATGATTCGTACCAATGTCGGGCAAATTCCGCTGCTGGGACGCGCCACACGCGGTGCGCGGGTAATGCGGTTGTATGAAGGGGACACCGTGGCTTCGGTTGCGCTGCTCACCGCCGAAGAAATACCCGCCCCCGGCGGCAACTCGGCAGAAACCGCAAACAAGACAAAAAATTGACAATTGTTGCAAAAGATATTATAACTTCCGCCGGAAAAAGGTAAGGATTCAAGTAAAGCCGCGTCCAAATAGCAGAAATTTAGTTAAGGAGAAGTTTTTTACAAATGGATAACATCATTCATGTAACAGATGCAGAATTTGAAAGCAAAGTATTAAAATCGACCACCCCGGTGATTGTAGACTTTTGGGCGCCGTGGTGTGCACCGTGTCGTTTGATTGCCCCCATTCTGGAAGATTTGGCGAAAGAATACGGCGATAAGATTCTCGTTGCCAAAGTTAACACCGACGAAAATCCGCAGTGGGCAATGAAATACGGCGTGCGCGGCATCCCCACCATGCTGTTCATCAAAAACGGTGACGTGGCAGACCAAATGGTCGGCGCTGCCCCCAAACCGATGATTCAGCAACGGGTAGACAACTTGCTGAACTAGATAAATTTGGCATAAAAAAAGAGACGGCTTCAACCGTCTCTTTTTTTGTTGATATCGGTTACAATTTCGGCAGGGTAATTCCCTTTTGCCCCTGATATTTACCTGCGCGGTCGGCATAACTGGTTTTGCAATCTTCATCGCTTTCAAAGAACAAAATTTGCGCAATGCCTTCGTTGGCGTAAATACGGGCGGGCAGGGGGGTGGTATTGCTAATTTCGATGGTGATGTGCCCTTCCCAACCGGCTTCCAGCGGCGTAAAATTGGTTACAATGCCGCAGCGGGCATACGTGCTTTTCCCCAGCACCACCCCCGTCACGTTGCGCGGCATACGGATATATTCCACACTGCGCGCCAATGCGAAAGAATTTGGCGGAATGGTGCACACATCGCCTTTAAACTCGATGAACGAATTGTGGTCGAAATCTTTCGGGTCAACAATCGTCGCGTGGGCATTGTGGAAAATTTTAAACTCATCTGCCACCCGAATATCGTAACCATACGATGACGGTCCGAAAGAAATAACCCCCTCGCGTTTTTGTTTGTCCACATACGGCTCAATCATCCCATGCTCGCGAGCCATTTTCTCAATCCAAAAATCCGATTTGATGGTCATAATTACACCGTCGTTTTCTCTGCTATGGCTTTTTGTGCCATGGCGATAAATTCATCTACCGCTATTGCGCCGAGATTTTCACCGTTGCGCAGCCGAACCGCCACGGCATTCACTTCCATCTCTTTGTCGCCGATGACGAGCATGTACGGTATTTTTTGTTTTTGCGCTTTGCGAATTTTGTTTCCCATTCGCTCGCTGCTGTCGTCTACCTCTACCCGCATACCGACTGCTTTCAATTTGGCGGCAACATCGGCGGCGTAGGTGTTGTGCCGGTCGGTGATGGGGATGAGTTTTGCCTGCACCGGCGACAGCCACACGGGGAAGGCACCGGCAAAATGCTCAATCAGCACGCCGAAAAATCGTTCCATGCTGCCCAGCAATGCCCGGTGAATCATATACGGGCGATGCTCTTTGCCGTCGTCGCCGATGTAGGTTAGGTTAAAACGTTCCGGCAGGTTGAAATCGAATTGAATAGTGCTGAGTTGCCATTCGCGCCCGATGGCGTCGCTGATTTTGATGTCGATTTTGGGTCCGTAAAATGCGCCGCCGCCTTCATCCACATCATACGGAATATCGGCGCGTTTGAGCGCGGCTTCCAGCGCGGCTTCCGCATCGCGCCATTTGTAATCTTCGCCCACGTATTTTTCTTCCGGTTGGGTACTGAGATAGGCGTGGAAGTTTTCAAACCCGAAACTGCGCAGAATGTGCAGCGAGAAGTTCAGCACGAAGTCAATTTCGTCCGGCATTTGGTCTTCGCGGCAGAAATGATGTGCGTCATCTTGGGTAAAGCCGCGCACGCGCAACAATCCGTGCAGGGTACCGCTGCGCTCGTAGCGGTAGACCGTGCCCCATTCCGCAAATCGCAGCGGAAAATCGCGGTAACTGTGCAGACTGTTTTTATACATTAAAATGTGGAACGGGCAGTTCATCGGTTTGAGATAGTATTCTTGCCCGTCAATATCAATCGGCGAATACATGCTGTCTTTGTAAAAAGAAAGGTGTCCGCTGGTTTCCCACAGGGTACTTTTGCCGATGTGCGGCGAATATACCATATCATAACCGTGTTTTGTGTGCTCTTGTTTGCAAAATTCTTCCGCAAGGTGGCGAATCAAACCGCCTTTGGGCAGCCACAAAATTAACCCGCCGCCGAGTTCGTCGGCGTTGGTGGTGAACAGTTCCAGTTCTTTGCCCAGTTTGCGATGGTCGCGTTTTTTGGCTTCTTCCAGCAGATTAAGATGGGC
>CAYPNZ010000213.1:0-5607 GCA_964411845.1 uncultured Anaerolineaceae bacterium | reverse complement strand
AAGAGAGGAGAAAAGGTGAATCGGTCTCATTAAAAATTATTTTCGGCGTTTTGCCCGGCAAGTGCCAACGAAACGCCATCAACCGGTTGGTTGTTTGAATGCAAAAAGGCATACCCCAACGCCATTTCCAACGATGCGGACGAACTTAACCCCGCGCCGGTGGGCACATTTCCGGCAATTGCCAGCGACACCCCGCGCAGGGTATGCCCTTCTTCCAGCAGCACTTTTGCCATACCGCGCACATAATTTGCCCATGGATGCCCGCTTGACGGGGTGATGGGTTGGACAAGGTCGAATGTGTCGCTATCTGCCATATCAACGGCGTACACCTCAACGGTGGAATCGGCGCGGGGGGCGGCGGCAACCACGGTATGAAAATTTATCGCTGCGGGCAGAACGAAACCATCATTATAATCGGTGTGTTCGCCGATGAGATTCACCCGCCCCGGTGCGCGAAAGAAGCGCGGCGGGGCAGACGGGTGGAAGGTTTCTTGAAGCGCTGTCAGCGTTTTTTGCACCAAATCCACAAACTGTCTCTCCTGCAAAAGGTTTGAACGATATTATTGTATCAGAAAATTGGGGAGTTTCATAGTGAGGCGTAAAATTTTTGGGGAAAGGGTTGCCAAAAACACCCTTCGATACGGCTCTTCCTGCGGTCGAGCCTACTTGGGGGGTGTTTCCGGTGTTTTCACCCTGAGTAGCCCGATAGGGTGTATCGAAGGGTGGAAACCACGCAAGTCCCGTGCCATATATCATCAGTCAATTTTCACCACTCCCAAAAATTAAGGGGCGTTGCAAAAAAAAACGCCCCGACCGCGGGGCGTTCTGTTAAGGTGGAGATGCCGGGAGTCGAACCCGGGTCCAAACATGCTGGTTGCAAACGTCTACGAGTGTAGTTGACGCTCAAAATCTCGGCTGAGGGTCGTCGGTCAACGGAGTTACCTCAGCCCAGCCGATGAATCTTAGCCGGTGTGTATCGGCGTCACACCGGAGCGCCTCGAATTAAACGTCGGATGGCGCCCGCTCTCGAGGGAAGCAGACGCAACCCGCGCCCCGTATCAGGGGGCGTTAGTGGCTCAAACTAGCTTACGCCGCCAAGGGCAAAGCGTTGTAAGAGCGACCGTTGAAAGCAGGTACTTTCTCGGCATTTGTTTGTTTGAGACAGTTTTACGAGTTACCTCAGCTCGACTCGCGGTCTGCAACCGTCCACATGCCTGTCGAAACCGGTTCATCCCCATGTGTTCACATTATACCAAAAAAGCGGGGAAAAGACAATTAGAATTGCGTTAATTTCCCATCAATTCATCATATTTGGCGCGCACGTTTTTTATGTCTTCCCATGTTAACGCCTTCGGTGAACCGGGCGTTTTTTGCGGGTTGCGCAACAGATATGCCGGATGGAACATTGGCATAATCCAATAATCGCCGCGTTGATACCACTGCCCGCGCACTTTGGTAATGCCCCGTTTTTCGCCCAACACGGTGAGCATAGCGTATCGCCCGATGAGCAAAATAATCTTCGGGGCGATGAGCCGAATTTCTTCAAACAGATAGGGTTTGAAAAAATCAATTTCCACGGGCAGCGGGTCGCGGTTGTTGGGCGGGCGGCGGCGAACCACGTTTGAAATGTAAACGTCCGTTTCGGGGTTGAAATTTACCGCTTGCAAAATTTTATCCAGCAACTGCCCGCTGCGTCCCACAAACGGTTTTTGCAAGCGGTCTTCTTCTGCGCCGGGTCCTTCGCCGATAATCATCAATTTTGCCTGCGGGTTGCCGCGGTAAATGACGATATTCCCGCCGAATTGCTCCAACGGGTCGCCGGAAAGATTTTGCAGGGCGGTCACAAGTTCCGCGTGGGTGGAAAAGCGGGGTTCGGTTAACGATGGTTGCGTGAACATAATATTGCTCCTGTGCAGTTTGAGCCTCTTTCTGCCATTTTACGGCATATCGGGGTATCGGCAAAATTTATGTGCGCCGACCGGCGGTTTGGCAGAAAGAAGGTTTATGCTACAATTTTTACGTGGAAAATCAAACGGCAAATAAAACAAACCAACAACACAACGCCATTGCGGCAAAATGGCTGCCGTGGCTGGTGATAGCGCTGCTTGCGACGGTTACCGGCATTTTGTGGCAGCCGATTGCCGTACTGCTTGCCGGCGGCAGCGAAGCCCAATTGGCAGCCAGCATGCAATCGCTGGGCGGCTGGGCGCCGGTGGCGTTTTTCGCGTTGAGTATTGTGCAAATCATCGGCGCACCCATTCCGGGGTATCCGATACAGTTTTTGGGCGGTGTGCTGTTCGGGCAGGTGTGGGGCGGGGTGTACGGCGTGCTCGGGGTGGTTGCCGGGGGGGTACTGGCGGCATGGCTGGCGCGTCGGCTGGGGCGACCGTTCATCATTCGGTATGTTGAACCCGACCAACTGGCAAAATACGAGCGGCTGGCAAAATTGGAAAAAGTGTGGATGTGGGTCATCATTCTGTTGCTGCCGGTGGGCGATTTTCCGTATTTTGTTGCCGGGTTAAGCCGGGTGCCGCTGCGCACGCTGGCGCTGGCAACGCTGCTCAGCCGCGGACCGTTCACTTTTTTGGTGGCGTGGGTGGGGGCATCGTCCATTCAAGCGCCGCCATGGGTGTTCATCGCGCTGGTGGCGGCGGTGTTGGCATTGGTGGTGCTGGGTTATATTTTCCGCATCCCGCTGACGGATTTTCTCGACAGGCACGTCATTCATCGGCTGGAATAGCGGTTTTCCCCTTCATTGACAGGCAAAAGGCGGCGTGGTACAATGCCTCCGTTTTAGGCATTTCCGAAAGAGGCATTTTTTTGAAAGCGCTGTGTGTTAGCGATAAAGTTGTCAGTTGGCTGTATAGCCCCGCCGTGTTAACCAAAGCCCGCGATGTGGAGGTAATTTTCGGCTGTGGCGATTTGCCGTACTATTATCTTGAATATCTGGTTAGCATGCTGAACATTCCGTTGTATTATGTGCATGGCAACCACGATGCCGAAAAAGAATACACCCCCGCCGGCGATGCAATTTCCGGTCCCGGGGGCGGCGTAAATGTAGACGGCAGAGTGGTAGAAGTAAACGGCATGCTGGTGGCGGGGTTGCAGGGTTCCATCCGCTATAAATTGGAAGGCAGTTTTCAGCACACCGACCTTGAAATGTGGATGAAGGTTTATCGGTTAACCCCGCATCTACTGATGAACCGCATCTTCAAAGGGCGCGCCCTCGATATTTTGGTGACGCATTCGCCCCCGCTGGGCATTCACAATGGCGCCGACCATGTCCATCGCGGGTTCAAATCATTTTTGTGGTTGATGGAAAAATTCAAACCTCGCTATCTCATCCACGGACACCATCACGTTTACCGCCACACCGAACAAACCGTTACCCTGTACCGAGATACCATTGTCAACAATATTTATCCGTATAAAATTTTAGACATTCCCCGGCAGCGATACCAACTGTCGGCGCAAACCGGCGAGGAGGGCGAAAAATGACCGAGCGTGAAATAGTGGCTTTTCAGGGCGAACGCGGCGCATACAGCGAAGCGGCAGCCGTAAAATTTTTCGGCGACGGCATTGACCCGCTGCCGTGCGAATCGTTTGAAACGGTGTTCGACCGCGTGACGGCGGGTGATGCCGACAAAGGCATTGTGCCGGTAGAAAATTCGCTGGCGGGCAGTATCCATCGCAATTACGATTTGCTGCTGCGCTACGATTTGACCATCGTCGGCGAAGTGCAATTGCGCATAGCCCATCAATTGATGGTGCTGCCGGGAGTAACCGCCGCCGACATCCGCGCCATTTATTCTCACCCGCAGGGGTTGGCGCAGTGCGAACAATCCATCACCGCCCATTTTCCGCACGCCGAACGCATACCAACCTACGATACCGCCGGCAGCGCAAAAATGCTCCGCGAACAGAATATCCGCGATGGCGCGGCAATTGCCAGCGCGCGCGCCGCCCAAATTTATGAAATGGACATTTTGCACCGCGATTTTGAAGACAACCCCGAAAATTACACCCGTTTTTTGGTTATCGCCCGCGAGCCGATAGTGCCCGAAGGGGATGCCAAAACATCCATCGTCTTTTCAATGGCAAATCAGCCGGGCGCGCTGTTCAAAAGTATGGCGGTGTTTGCCCTGCGCGATATTGACCTGACCAAAATAGAATCTCGACCTCTGCAAGGCAAGCGTTGGCAGTATTTCTTCTACCTTGATTTTGTCGGCAGCCAGCACGAGCAGCGCTGCCAAAACGCGCTGAACAACCTGCGCGAAATTGCCGGGTATCTGCGGGTGTTGGGGTCGTACCCCAGAGGAGTATAATCGTATGGCAATTATCAGTGTTTTTGGCAGCAGCAATCCGCAACCCGGTTCCGCCGATTATGAACTGTCGCGGCAAATGGGATATTTATTGGCGCAAGCCGGGTTTACCGTGCAGACCGGCGGCTATGGCGGGGTGATGGCAGCGGCAAGCCGCGGCGCGGTTGAAGCGGGCGGCAATACTATCGGCGTAACCTGCGCCCAAATTGAAACCTTCCGCCCGATGCCGCCCAACCAATGGGTAAAAACCGAAATTAAACACGAAACGCTCCGCCAGCGGCTGGCATATCTGGTTGAAAACAATGACGGGATTATTGTGATGCCCGGCGGTGTCGGCACCCTTACCGAACTTTCGCTGAGTTGGAGTTTGGTGCAGGTCGGCGAAATTTCGCCGCGTCCCATCATTGCCGTGGGGGGCTTGTGGGCGCGCACGCTGTCGGCGTTTATTGCGCCGGAATATGTGCCGCCGAAATATGCCGCGCTGGTGAAACTGGCAAAAACGCCCAAAGAAGCCATTGCATTTTTGCAAGCGGTTCCCGCAAAGTAAGGCAGGCATTATGAGCCGAATTTCCGTGCGGCAGGCAGAAACATCCGATATTGACCGTATCGCCGAACTCCGTTCCATCGGTTTTGGCAGCGATGAACAAATTGTGCGCCAACACATACTTGCCAACCCCCGCTATACCCTCGATGACATCATTGTGGCAGAGGTTGACGGTAAAACGGTGGGTACGGCGTGTGCCTTTGTTACTCAAATGTGGCTGGGCGGCGTTCCCCTGTCGATGGGGGCGGTTGCCAGTGTTACCACCCACCCGCGCTACCGCATGCGCGGCGTTGCCCGAGCAATGATGGAAAACCTGTTGCAGCGTATGTCGGCAGCCGGGCTGGCAATTTCCACCCTCTTTCCCGCCGAACATACCATGTACTATCGCTACGGATATGCCCCCGCCGCCATTTGGCACGCATACAGCATCAGCCCGCAAAATCTACCCTATTTTGAAAATGAAGTGGCGCACGTGCGCCAATATCGCCCCGACGATTGCCCCGCGCTGCAATCGCTCTATCGCGGCACGCAGTTAAGCCGGTGCGACGGACGGCTTTCGCGCCCGGTGGCATGGTGGAAACACTTTACCGCCCCCGAAAAACGCATGGGCAATTTGCAACTGGTGGTCTTCGATGCCGGGGGCGTGGAAGGGTACGCCAAATTTTTCCGCACGCCGGAAAATATCCTCAAAATCACCGAATTTGTCGCCCACACCGATGCCGCCTATCGCGGGTTGTGGAC
>CAYPNZ010000212.1:0-5684 GCA_964411845.1 uncultured Anaerolineaceae bacterium | reverse complement strand
ATTGACGTTTTGGCTATTGGCGAAACGCTGGTAGATTTCATTTCAGAAGAAATGACGGACGGTTTGCGCCACGCCGAAACCTTTCGGCGGCATCAGGGCGGCTCGCCGGCGAATATCGCGGTGAATGCCGCCCGCTTGGGCAAACGTGCCGCCGTCATTTCTAAAATCGGGGCGGGGGCTTTCGGCGATTTTTTGGCAGATGCGCTGCGCGCCAACGGTGTCATCACCGATTTTTTGGTGCGTGATGCCCGCACGCGCACCAGCGTGGCATTCATTTCCCGCACGAAAGGCACGCCCGAATTTGAGGTATTCCGTGATGCCGATTTTCGGCTGGCGGCAGATGAAATTTCGGCGGAAGCCATTGCCGCCGCCAAAATTGTGCACGCCTCAACCTTTGCCCTGTCGAAAGAACCGTGCCGCTCGGCAGTGCAATCGGCATTTGCCGCCGCCCACCGGCAACAAAAAATCGTGTCGCTCGACCCGAATTACAGCCCGCTCATTTGGCAGAATCGCCCGGAAGCGCTGGCAACGCTGGCGGCGCTCTTCCGGTATGTAAGCCTCACCAAAGCCTCGCTGGATGACGCCCGGCGGCTTTTCGGCGCGGACATTTCTCTGCGGGCGGCAATTGACCGCTTTCACCGGTGGGGGGCGGAAACGGTGGTTTTCACGCTCGGCGGCGGCGGGTCGCTGGTATCGCGGCAGGGCAAACTGATTGGCTATTTGCCCGCGCACCCCGTTGCCATCGCCGATGCCACCGGCGCCGGCGATGCCTTTTGGGCGGGGTATCTCGCGGCAATGCTGGACGGACTGCCCGCCGAAACGTGCCTGCTCTTCGCGCGGGAAATTGTCGAGCGCAAACTGCAAACGGTCGGCACATTGCCCGCCGCCATCAACCGCGCGGAAATCTACCGGCAACTGCCAAAGATGGCGGGCGAAATTCGCTACCACTGGGCAGACATACCAAACAGTAAATAACGAAGGACAAATAACGAATGCCCAATCTTTGGTACAAAAACGCTATCTTTTACGAACTGCACATCCGCGCTTTTGCCGACAGTAACGGCGACGGCAAAGGCGATTTGCTCGGCGTGGTGAGCAAACTCGATTACCTGCAATCGTTGGGGGTGGATTGTATTTGGCTGTTGCCGATGTTTCCGTCGCCGCTGAAAGATGACGGGTACGATGTGGCGGATTATTTCGACATCCACCCCGATTACGGCACGGTAGACGACTTTCGGCGGCTGGTGACGGAAGCCCACGCGCGCGGTATGCGCATCATCACCGATATGGTGCTGAACCACACCTCTGACCAGCACCCGTGGTTCATCGAAAGCCGAAAATCGAAAGACAACCCCTATCGCAATTATTATGTTTGGAGCAAAACCGACCGAAAATATGCCGATGCCCGCATCATTTTTGTGGATACCGAACCTTCCAACTGGACGTTTGACCCGCAAACCGGCGAATATTACTGGCACCGGTTTTACGCCAGCCAACCCGATTTAAATTACGATAATCCGATTGTGGCACAAAAGATGATGGACGTGCTCCGTTTTTGGCTTGATATGGGCATTGACGGCTTCCGCGCCGATGCCGTGCCATACCTTTTCGAGCGGGAAGGCACAAATTGCGAAAACCTGCCCGAAACGCACGCCTACCTGAAAAAAATTCGGGCGATGATGGATGCGGAGTATCCCGGCACCATCTTGCTGGGCGAAGCCAACCAACTGCCCCGCGACCTGCGCCCGTATTTTGGCGGGGACGAGCGCGACCCGATCGTGCCCGGTGACGAATTTCATATGGCATTCCACTTTCCGGTAATGCCGCACATTTTCAAAGCCCTAAAAACCGGCAACGGCGCCGACATCATCCGCGTGATGGAAAACACCCCGAAAATACCGGACAATACCCAATGGTGTGTTTTTTTGCGCAATCACGATGAATTGACGCTGGAAATGGTTTCGGCGGAAGACCGCCAATTTTTGTGGCAAGCCTACGCCCCCGACCCGCAAATGCGATTGAACCTCGGCATTCGGCGGCGGTTGGCGCCGCTGCTGGACAATGACCGCCGCAAAATTGAAGCCGCCAACGCCATTTTATTTTCGCTGCCGGGCGCGCCCATCATCTATTACGGCGATGAAATCGGTATGGGCGATAACATTCAACTTCCCGACCGAAACGGCGTGCGCACCCCGATGCAGTGGACGGCGGAACCGGGCGCGGGGTTTTCCACCGCCGACCCCGCCCGCTTTTACGAACCGCTCATTGATGACGACACTTTCGGCTATCGCCGGGTGAATGTCGCCGCCCAACAAGCCGACCCGCAGTCGCTGTGGCACGCTATCCGCCAAATGATAACCGTGCGCAAAGCGCATCCGGTGTTCGGCAATGGCGATTTGCAGTTTTTGCCACCCGATAACCCGGCAATTTTGGCGTTTCTGCGCCGCGATGCCACCGAAACTCTGCTGGTGCTGATAACCCTTTCCGCCCGGCGGCAAAAAGCAACGGTCGCCACCGATGATTTGATGAAAGCGCCGCCCTATGATATTGTTACGGGTGAGCCGGTTGCATTTGATGCACGTGGGGCATTGTGGTTGCAGCCGTACCAATATCGGTGGTTACACATTGGCTAACCCCCGTCATCCGTTTTCCATAAAATTGCAGCGATGCACTACCAAATTACCGTCAAAAATCAAGGCATACCCGTTGCCACGCATACCGTCGAGGCTGCCGATGCCCTTGCCGCCATCCGGCAGGTCGAATTACTTTACGGCGAGCCGGTGCGGGTGGAATTTGTCACGGTAGAACTGGAAGACGGTCGCAAACGGCACGAAATGAAAGTCCACAACTGGCACGGGTACAGTTTTGTTGCTAGAAAGGTTGCCGAATGATACCAACAGAAAAACGTGTGAGCGATTCTGAAATTGTACTGCATCATTTTATGATGCCCGAACACGCCAACCCGCTGGGCAATGTGCACGGCGGCATCATTATGAAAATGGTAGACGAAGCGGGCGGTCTGTGTGCGATGCGTCACGCCCAACGCCCCGCCGTTACCATCGCCATTGATTCGATGACATTCCATTCGCCGGTGCACGTGGGTGATTTGGTGATGCTGTATGCCCGCGTCAATTATGTCGGACGCACTTCGATGGAAGTTGGCGTGCGGGTGGTGGCGGAAAATCCCATCACCGGCGAACAAACGCATACCAACTCGGCGTTTTTGGTGTATGTGGCTTTGGACGACAACGGCAAACCGACAACCGTCCCCCGTTTGAAACTGGAAACGGGCGAAGAGCATCGCCGCTGGAATGCCGCCAAAGAACGACAGATGCAGCGTTTGAACCGGTCATAATGTGCCGATGAAAAAAATTTCCCCGCCGATAGCCTTTTTCATAATGCTGGCGGCGGCAAATGCCGCTATGCTGTTTGCCCCGCTGAAACCCGCCGCCGCGGTTGCGCTGACGCTGGTTTTGCCCGGCTGGGGCTGGGCATTGTGGTTGTTTCCGCGCCAAAATTGGCTGCCCCGCCTCACGCTGACCGCCGCGTTAAGTTATACCATTACGCTGCTGGGTACGCTGGTGCTGCAATATCTGCCCGGCGGCATTGCCGAATGGCAACTGCTGACGCTGCTGACCGTTGCCGCCATTGTTCCGTTTCTCCATCCCCAAACCCGCCGCGCCGAAATTCAACCGCCCGCGCTAAAATTTACCGCCGCCACCATCGTATTTGCCGCTGTTTTGTTGCTTGCCGCTGGGTTGCGGGTTGCCGATTTGGGGTACAGCGAATTTCAGGGCGATGAATCGCTGGCAATGATTTCCGCCGCCGAGACTATCCGCGGACACGCCGATGCGCTTTTTCTGCGCGGCAAAGGTCCCGGCGAAGTGCTGCTTCCCGCCGCCGTGTGGACGCTGACCGGCACCATCACCGAAGGTATTGCCCGCATACCGTTTGCGCTGGCGGGGATATTGTCGCTTTTGGCGCTGTACCTGCTGGCAAAAGACCTTTTTTCTGCCCGTGCTGCGCGATATGCCACCGCCATTTTCGCCGCCGGCGGGTTTACGGTCGGTTTTAGCCGTATCGTGCAATATCAAACCATTGTCATTTGGATGAGCATCCTGTCGCTGTGGGCGTTTTGGCGCTGGCACACCACCGACCGCACCCGCTGGGCGGCACTTTCCGGTCTTTTTTTGGGGATAGGGTTGCTGGCGCATTATGATGCGGTGCTGGTTGCCCCTGCCATCGGCTGGATATGGCTGGTTTCGGCGCGAAAATCACCGAAACGACACCTTATCGGCGCGGGCGTGTGGGGAGGCAGCGCCATAGTTGCCGCCGGCGTTTTTTACGCGCCATACCTGCTCGACCCGCAAATTGCCCGCACCGGCGATTATGTTGGCGGGCGCATCGGAGCCGGTCTGAAAAATCACCTCTTCGATTTTTTGCACTTTTACGCATTTTACAGTTCTTTTTATTTTGTACTGATTGCCGGGCTGCTGTTAACAGCCTTTTTGGGCTGGGCGCTCTTCCGATTGAAAGAAGGCAAGTGGTGGATGATTTTCGGCGTTGCCACCCTGCTGATGCTTGCCATTACCCCCAATTGGCTCGGCGAATGGACATTTGCGCCGTTTGCCGCCATTTTTGTGCTGGCGTTTATTTCGCCCGCACCGGATACCGCCAAACGCGCCGCACTGGTATGGTTTGCCGTGCCGTTTTTGGGATATAATTTTGCCGTGGCAACGCCGCTGACGCACATTTACACCGTGCTGCCGGGCTGGGCGCTGCTGTCGGGCTGGATGGCGGGGCGTTTCGCGCCGAAAATTCGGACGCAATGGGTGGTGAATGCCGCACTGGTGCTGTTATCGTCGCTGTATCTGTGGAACGCTTTTGTGCGGCACGATGTGGAATTTCTGCAAGATTATCCCGCCGCAAATTTGAGCATCTTTTGGACGCCCTACCCTGCGCCGCCCGAAACCGGCTTTTTCGGCTTTGCGCATCGCACCGGCTGGAAAACAATCGGCGCGCTGGTTGCCGACGGCACGCTGGCGGGCGACTATCGCAGCAACGAAGAGCCGGACGTGACCGGTTGGTACACCCGGCACGCGCCCCGCGCCTGCAATACCGGTGCAGAGTTCTTTTTCGCGGCGGATGATGTGATTGATGCCGCCGACCCGCTGCCGGTTGAGGGATACACGCAAATTGGCAGTGCCGCAGTGCGCACCGGCAAAACGTTGACCATTTTACAGCGCACGCCCCCCACGCTGAAACTCGGTGCGGTGGAAAATGGCGCCGAGTTGGCGCGGCAATTTGACCGCAGCGCAGTGCCCGCCGCCTTTGCCCGCGAAGCGCATCCGCAAACGCCTGCCGATGTTAATTTTGGCGGAAAGATTCGGCTGGTGGGCTATTCGCTGGATGCACGCCGGGCATATCCCGGCGGACGCCTGGTTTTGGTGTTATTTTGGCAGGCACAGCAATCGTTATCCGAAAAATACAAGGTTTTCGTCCATCTCGATTCGGAGAAAAAGTACGCGCAAGCCGACAGTGTGCCCGTGTGCGGACGGTTTCCAACCACCGATTGGCGCGTCGGGCAGGTTATTGCCGATGTCCACGCGCTGGAAATCTCGCCCGATACCCCGCTGACCGATGTCCCGCTGGTGGTAGGGTTATACCAGCCGGAAACAGGCGTG
>CAYPNZ010000211.1:2673-5707 GCA_964411845.1 uncultured Anaerolineaceae bacterium | reverse complement strand
GAAAGGTTAACCGGCGGACGGGTCAACCTGCGGATTTTATCGAATTTAACCGACCGCCGCACCGCCACCGCCGAGTGCCGCATTCCCGCCGAAGCGTTGGCGCGAGACGGCGCAGACGGGCGCGCGGTGGCGCGGGCAATTGTGGAAGCGCACGCTTTTGCCGCGGCAGACCCGTATCGCGCCGCAACCCACAATAAAGGGGTGATGAACGGCATTGATGCGGTGGCAATTGCCACCGGCAACGACTGGCGCGCCATCGAAGCGGGTGCGCACGCTTTTGCCGCACGAAACGGACGCTATACCGGTATGACCGAGTGGTGGCAGGATGATGCGGGTGATTTGCACGGCAAACTGCACATCCCGTTGAGCGTCGGCACAGTGGGCGGCGCCACCAAAGTGCATCCCACCGCGCGGGTGGCGATGAAAATTTTGGGCAATCCCGGCGCGCGCCGATTATCGGAAATTATGGCGGCGGTGGGGTTGGCGCAAAATTTGGCGGCAATCCGGGCGCTGGCAACCGAAGGGATTCAACGCGGGCACATGCGGTTGCACGCGCGGCAGGTGGCGCTGGCAGCGGGCGCATCGCCGGCACAGGCGCAAACCGTCGCCGACCAACTGGTGGCGGAAGGGAATATCCGCGAGGCACGCGCGAGAGAGATTCTATCAATTAGCGAGTGACGAGTGACGAGTTCGTTGCTTGTCACTCGTAATTCGGAGTTTAGAAAATGTCAATCATGAAACCAACGAAACCTATCGGTATTGTGGGGTACGGCAGTTACATCCCCCGTTACCGCATCCCCAACAGAGAAATTGCGCGGGTGTGGAAAGAGGGACGCACCGGCGTGCCCATCAAAGAAAAAGCCGTGCCCGGTTTGGATGAAGATACGGCATCCATTTCCATCGAAGCGGCGCGGAATGCGCTGGCTCGCGCCCGCATCAACCCGCAAAATATCGGCGCGGTGTGGGTGGGCAGCGAAAGCCATCCGTATGCCGTTAAACCGACCAGCACCATTGTGGCGGAAGCCATCGGCGCGGTGCCGCACACGCAGGCAGGCGATTGGGAATTTGCCTGCAAAGCGGGCACGGAAGCGATGCAAGCGGGTATCGGTTTTGTGGCGGGCGGCATGGCGAAATATGTGCTCGCCATCGGTGCCGATACGGCGCAGGGTCGCCCCGCCGATGCGCTGGAATACACGGCGGCGGCAGGCGGCGCGGCATATATCATCGGTGCAGCGGCAGAAAGTTTGGCGGTTATCGAAGCCACCTATTCTTTTGTGACCGACACCCCCGACTTTTGGCGACGCCCGCACGCCCATTATCCCAGCCACGGGCAGCGCTTCACCGGCGAACCGGCATATTTTGAACATGTGATGACTGCCGCCAAAACAATGATGACGGAAATGGGGCGCAGCCCGAAAGATTATCAATTTGTGGTACTGCACCAGCCCAATGCCAAATTCCCGTCGCGGGCGGCAAAAATGTTGGGATTTGAGAAAGAACAGTGGGAAACCGGATTGCTCAGCCCAGTGGTGGGTAACACCTATTCCGGCGCATCCATTTTGGGGTTGACCGCTATTTTGGATGTGGCGCAACCCGGCGACCGCATTTTGGCAGTGAGTTTCGGTTCCGGCGCGGGGTCGGATGCGTTTTCCATCGAAGTGACGGAAAAAATCACCGAGCGCGCGCACGCCGCCCCGACCACCCAAGATTACATCAACCGCCGCAAAGAAATTGATTACGCCACTTACGCGCGTTATCGCGGTAAATTGCTGAAATAAGGAGTATGGAGTAAGGAGCAAAAAGTAAGGAGTATGGAGCGGGGAGCGTTTCATACTGCTTGCTTCATACTTCTTGCTCCGAGAAAAACTATGCGAGACGTATCTATCATTGGAATTGGACAAACGCCCGTGGGCGAACATTGGGACACCGGATTGCGTCAATTGGCATATCACGCCCTGCGCGATGCGATGATTGATGCCGGCGTTGAGCGGGTGGATGCGCTGTATGTCGGCAATATGCTTTCGGGCGAAATCAGCGCGCAGGCACATTTGGGCGCACTCATCGCCGATTTTGCCGGTATGCGCGGCATCGAAGCCATCAAAATAGAAGCCGCCTGCGCCAGTGGCGCGGCTGCCGTGCGGCAGGGACTCATCGGCGTTGCCAGCGGTATGCAAGATGTGGTTGCCGTGGTCGGTGTGGAAAAAATGACCGACAATATCGGCAGTAAAGTGACCGCCGGACTGGCAGAAGCCGCCGATGCCGATTATGAAACCGTACATGGCATTTCGTTTGTGGGACTGAACGCGCTGGTGATGCGCCGCTATATGTATGAATACGGCTTAAAACACGAAGATTTTGCCGCTTTCAGCGTGAACGCGCATGCCAACGGCGTCAACAACCCCAATGCGATGTTCCGTTCGCCCATCACCGAAAAAACCTTTTTGAATGCCGGGATGGTTGCCGACCCCATCAGCCTGTTTGACGCCAGCCCGATGTGTGACGGCGCGGCGGCGGTTATTCTGTGTCCCACCGATTTGGCGAAACAGTTTACCGGCAACTCGGTGCGAATTGCCGCTTCAACCATTGCCACCGACAGCGTGGCAATTCACGACCGCAAAAACCCCATCTGGCTGCAAGCGGCGGAAGATTCGGCGCGGCAGGCATACAAACTGAGCGGATATACCCCCGCCGATATTGACTTTTTTGAATTGCACGATGCGTTTACCATTATGTCCGCACTCAGTTTGGAAGCGTGCGGTTTTGCCGAACCGGGGCAGGGAACCCGGCTGGCGAAAGAGGGCGAAATCACCCTCAGCGGGAAAATCCCCATCAGCACCATGGGCGGTTTGAAATCGCGCGGACATCCCGTCGGCGCAACCGGCGTTTATCAAATTGTGGAAAGTGTTTTGCAACTGCGCGGCGAAGCGGGCGAAAACCAAATTCCCAACGCCCGAGTCGGCATGGCGCAAAATATCGGGGGCAGTGGCGCAACCATCGTCACGCATATTTTGGAACGGAATAATTAGCGGTCAGC
>CAYPNZ010000211.1:0-2573 GCA_964411845.1 uncultured Anaerolineaceae bacterium | reverse complement strand
GCAGTGGCGCAACCATCGTCACGCATATTTTGGAACGGAATAATTAGCGGTCAGCGGTCGGCGGTCGGCTTTTGGATTTGGCTGAACGCTGACAACCGATAACTGACAACCAACAACCGACAACCATAAACCATTAAATCGGAGGAAAAAATGACAATCGAAATTGCACGCCATTGGCGATTAAAATCGCAGCGATACGGCTTGGTTGGCGAAGCATGTCCGGTGTGTGGCGGGAAAATCTTTCCGCCGCGCGATGTGTGTCCGCACTGCGCGGAAGAAGCGGGTCCCGCATACCAATTCAGCGGCAAAGGCGAGGTTTACTCGCACACCACCATTTTCAATGCGCCGGAAGGTTTTGAAGACCAAGTGCCGTACACCGTCGCGCTGGTAAAACTGGCGGAAGGTCCAATGATTACCGCGCAACTCACCGATGTGGATACCGATGAAGTGGAAATCGGAATGCCGGTGGAAATGGTCACACGCAAATTAAGCCAGCAGGGCGAAGAAGGGCTGATTGTGTACGGCTACAAATTCCGCCCGCAACTGGCAACCGCGGCATAGCCGTTTTGATGATTGAAACACAAATCCGCCGCTTGGAAGAAAACCTGTTGAGCCGGGAAACCCGTTCATCACCGGCGGCGCTCGCCCGGCTCATTTCCCCTCATCTTCGAGGGGATTTTTTTGTGCGGCTATTGCAGAGTCACTTGCCGGATAACCTTCTGCAAGTGAAACCGTAGTGGCACGCGGCGGCGTGCCCTTACGAAAACAATTACAGCAACCGGCAGTCTTAAAACTTACTTTGCAACAGCCCTGGATTTTTTTGTGCCGCAATTGACATTCTTCCCGGAACCGTTTAAACTGGAAGTGAGTTTAATTTCCCAAATTTATTTGCCCAAAAGCCTATGCCTGCCACCAAAATTACACCCGAAACACTCGCCGATATTCCGCTGTTCAAAAATTTGTCTGCCGACCAACTTGAATGGTTGCAGCAGCATTTGCACCGCCGCGTTTTTTCGGCGGGCAGCAGTTTGGCAATGACCGAACAACCCGGCGAGGTGGTGTTCATCATTTTGGAAGGAACCATCAAAATTTACAAGCAAAATCTTGATGGTTCGGATGTGATTTTAGCCATTTTGGGGGCGGGTGATACGGTGGGCGAAATGAGTTTGGTGGACAGCGTCGGGCGGTCGGCAAATATTGTGACGCAGGAAAAATCTACCCTGCTGTGGATGGATAAATCCACATTTCAGGAATGTTTGCATACCGTACCGACCATTACCTATAATTTGGTGCAAATTTTGGCGAGCCGTTTGCGGCTGGCAAACGAACAAATTCAGGCGTTGGCAACGCTTGATGTGTACGGACGGGTAGCGCGGCAAATTTTGGCGTTCGCCCGCCAATATGGGCAACCTACCCCCGAGGGGGGGATTTTCATCCCCATCCGGTTAACCCAAAGCGATATTGCCGATTTGGTGGGCGCATCGCGCGAGCGCACCAACCAAGTGATGGTCTATTACAAGCGGCACAAATATTTAGCGGTTGACCGCCGCTATCGCATTACCATTCTCAACCGCGAAGCGCTTTCGGCGCGGTGTGCGTGATTAACTGCGCACCAGCGCATCGGTCATTTTTGCCACACGCGCCATCGTTTTCACATCGTGCACGCGGATGATGTCTGCGCCGCGGTCAATGCCGATGGCAACCGTGGCGGCAGTACCCGCCACACGGTCGTTGGGCGGCAAATCGAGCGTGTATCCGATGAACGATTTCCGCGATGTGCCCAGCAGGATGGGATAGCCCAGCGTTTTGAAGCGGTCGAGCCGGTTGACCAGCGCCAAATTTTGTTCCACCGTTTTGCCGAACCCGATACCGGGGTCAATGATGATTTGCTCCGGCGCAACCCGTGCCGCCAGCGCCAAATCAATGCTTGTTTGCAACTCGCGCAGAATATCGCCAAACAGGTCATCGTATTCCACCCCGACGTATCGCCCGCCGAGTTGTTCGGTTTGGGCAACATCTTTCGGACGGCTGCGGTTGTGCATAATGACCACCGGGCAGCCGCGCTCGGCAACAACCATTGCCATTTGCGGGTCCATACGCAACCCCCACACATCGTTTACCCAATCTGCGCCCGCATCGAGTGCGGCGCGTGCCACTTCGGCGCGATAGGTGTCTACCGAAATCGGCAGCGAAACCGCCTTTCGCACTGCGCGAATGACGGGTAAAATGCGCGCTTTTTCCGCTTCGGCGGTGATGGGCGCGCTGCCGGGGCGGGTGCTTTCGCCCCCGATGTCAATGATGTCTGCGCCGTCTGCGGCAAACTGTACGGCTTGCGCCACTGCCCACGCCACAAAATCATCAAACTGCAAAACGCCATCGCCCGAAAAACTGTCGGGGGTGGCGTTTAAAATACCCATTACATACGTTTTGGTTCCCCATTGAAAATGTGTCATTTTGTCACCGATATTAAAAATGATAATTGTTGCGGACGGTTTTGTGAAGAAAAACAGCGCGTATGTTGAGGCGGGGTGGGCACACGGTTGGCGGGGATGCGGAACCGTGTGACCACCGGT
>CAYPNZ010000210.1:0-5720 GCA_964411845.1 uncultured Anaerolineaceae bacterium | reverse complement strand
AAGTCTGTCATTCCGGAATTTCCCGCAGGGAAATATCCGGAATCTATAAAAAAGGTATGGATTCCCGCTTTCGTACCCGCAGGGCACAGGCGGGAATGACATAAGCATAATCTTGCAAGAATACACTTGTTCCGGTCAAGAAATTACTCTCCAAAGTTACTTTTGCAAGAGGTCTAGTGAAAATCAGTGCTATCCGTGCAATCTGCGTTCTATCCTATTTTGCGGCTGAACGCCACCAAAAATTATTGCTAACATAGAGGCAAGTATGGAATATAAAGACTATTATAAAATTTTAGGGGTGGATAAAAACGCCACCGCCGATGAAATAAAAAAAGCCTATCGTAAACTGGCAAAAAAATATCATCCCGACAAAAACCCCGGCGACAAAAAAGCCGAGGAACGGTTTAAAGAAATCAACGAGGCAAACGAAGTCCTTTCCGACCCGCAGAAACGCGCCAAATACGACCAACTGGGCAGCGCGTACCAACGCAGCGGCGGTGCAGGCTTCAATTGGAACGAATGGACACAAGTTGACCTGAACGATTTATTTGGCGGCGGCGCAGGCGGCAGACACCAAACCGGCACCGGCTTTTCCGATTTTTTTGAAGCCATTTTCGGCAATATGGCGGGAATGGGCGGCATGGGCGGACAAACGCGCCGCAGTCAATCTTTCGCGCGGCGCGGGCGAGACATTACCCGCGATGTGGAAATTTCGCTGGAAGAGGCGTACCACGGCACAACCCGCATTTTGCGCACCGCCAACAACCGCCGTTTGGAAGTAAAAATTCCCGCCGGTGCAAAAAACGGTACCAAAGTGCGCATTAAAGGCGAAGGCGCGCCCGGCACGGGCGGCGCACCCAACGGCGATTTGTTCCTGCGGGTGAACATCGCCAAACATCCGTCGCTGGAAGTGGACGGGGAAGACCTGCGCACCACCGTGGATGTGGATTTGTACACCGCCATTCTCGGCGGCACCGTGGAAATCCCCACCCCGAAGGGAAAACTGAAACTCAAAATTCCCCGCGAAACGCAAAACGGCAAAACGTTCCGCCTGCGCAATCAGGGGATGCCCAAACTGAACAATCCGAAATCATTCGGCAATTTGTATGTCACTCTGAACGTGCGCTTGCCGCAAAACCTCAGCCGAGAAGAGATTGCGCTGTTTGAAGAACTGCGTGATTTGCGCGAGGGGCGTGTATGAGCAAGTTTGCCATTGCTTTTGGGGCGGCATTCGCCTTTTTGGGCGTTGCCGCCGGCGCATTCGGCGCGCACGGGTTGCAACCGTATTTCGCGCAGCATCCCTCGTTTGCGGCAATTTATCGCACCGCAACACAATACCAAATATATCACGCACTCGGGCTGCTGTTCGTCGGGCTGCTCGCCGAAAAATTACCCGGCACACTGACCACCATTGCCGGATACGCCTTTTTCGGCGGCATCCTTCTTTTTTCCGGCAGTCTGTATGCGCTGGTTTTCTCTCAAATTCGCATTTTTGGTGCGATTACCCCGCTGGGCGGCATCGCGTTTTTGGTGGGGTGGGCATGCCTGTTCATCGCTGCCGTAAAAATGAAATAACGCTCGTATCTATTCAGAATAGAACGCAGATTAACACGGGTTACAAAGATTTGCGCAGATTTTTAATGTATTTTCAAGAAAATCTGTGAAAATCCGCTCAATCTGCGGCATCTGCGTTCTATTTCAATCTGTGGCTGAATAGTTATTAACTCTCATCACAACAAGGTGAAACTTATGACCGTTCCCATCAACTGGGATTTAGATTCCATTTTTCCCGGCGGCAGCGCCTCGCTGGCATTTGCCGCATTTGTGGCGCAACTCACCGCCGACCTTGCCGCAGCAAAAACAAACCCCGCTCTGCCGGCGCTCACTCCCCAAACCCGGGCGACATGGATAACCGCTATCAACCAACTGTACGATTTGTCGGTTCGATTGTTTCACGCCGGGTCGTTTACCGGCTGTTTGGTTGCGCAAGACGTAAACGACGACAAAGCCCGGCTGCTCGATGCCGAATTGGACAGCCTGCACGCGCAACTGGAAACACTGTGGACACGCTTTGCCGCAACCGCCGCAGAACAACCCGATGCGGCATGGGAAACATTGCTCGCCACCGATGCCCTGCAACCGCTCGCCTTCGATTTGAATGAGCACCGCACACTGGCAAAAGATAAACTTCCCGCCGATGTGGAAGCGTTGATTGCCGAATTGGCAGCCGACGGCTACCACGCTTGGGACCAATTGTACAATGTGGTTTCCGGCGGCAAGCAAGTTGAATTTGAGGAAAACGGCGAAAAGAAAACGCTGTCGCTGGGGCAGTTGCAGAGCAAATATATTGATACCCCCGACCGCGCAGTGCGCCAACGGGCATTCGCCCTGTTTGAAGACACGTGGGCAGAACTTGCGCCGGTCGTTTCGATGGCGCTCAACTATCAAGCCGGGTTCCGGCTGACAACATACAACCATCGCGGCTGGGAATCGGTGCTGAAAGAACCGCTATCCGACAACCGGATGCGCCGCGAAACACTCGACACGATGTGGGATGTCATCGCCCAAAAAAGCGCGCGTCTGCTCGATTATTTTGATGCCAAAGCGAAACTGCTCGGCGTTGACCGGCTGGCGTGGTTTGATGTGGGCGCGCCGGTGGGCAATTTGAACAGTAATTTTTCGTTTGCAGATGCCGCCGATTTTGTGGTAGAAAATTTGGCGCTGGTCAACCCGGATATTGCCAATTTCTGCCGTATGGCAATTGACAGCGGCTGGGTGGAATCGGAAAACCGCCCCGGCAAACGCGCCGGCGCATTCTGCACCCGTCTGCCGCTAAAAGGCGAAACGCGCGTGTTTATGACGTTTAACGGCAGTTATAACGGGCTATCCACTTTGGCGCACGAACTGGGACACGGCTACCACGGTTACGTGCTGCGCGATATGCCTTTCGGCGCCCAACGATACACCATGAGCGTTGCCGAAACGGCAAGCACATTCAACGAGTTGGTGGTAACCGATGCCTATTTGCGCCAAACCACCGATGCCGGCGAGCGGCTCGGTCTGCTGGACAGAAAACTCGGTGATGCGGCGGCGTTTTTAATGAATATCCGCGCCCGTTTCGATTTTGAACGCGAATTTTTTGCCCGGCGTGCCAAAGGGCAACTCAGTGTGGATGAACTTTCGGCATTGATGACCGATGCCCAAAAAACCGCATACCACAACGGGCTGTCGCAGTATCATCCCCTTTTCTGGGCGAGTAAACTGCATTTTTACATTACCCGCGCGCCATTTTACAACTTCCCGTACACTTTCGGCTTTTTGTTCAGCCATGGCATTTATGCGATGGCGCGGGAAGCCGGTGCAGGTTTTAAAAACCACTATATTGCTTTGTTGCGCGATACCGGCTCGATGGACACGGAAACGCTGGCGCAAACCCATCTCGGCGTGGATTTAACCCAACCCGCATTTTGGGAAACCGCCGTGGATGAAGTGCTGGCAGATGTTGAACCTTTTGTAGATTTGGCAAATCAAATGTAATTCGCCGTATAAAAAATCGTCGGGGCGGAAGAATGGCTTCACCCCGACGATTTTTTTTGTGCGGTTTCACTCTACAATGATTTTCTCATCAATCAATTTTTGTTCCACCACATTCCCCTGCGGATTGAACGTGAAATATTGCGGGCGAAGTTGAAACTCAAGGTCAATCATTGCCCGACCGGCGCGGTTTTTCTCGATGGTGAATACCACCCAATCGCGGAACATCTCGCTTTTGTAGGGGTTGTAAGCCAAATGCTCTTTGGAAAGTATTTGGAATTTATTGTTCATAATGATGGCAATATCACATTCGTAATCCAGTGCGGAACTGCCGCGCAGATGGAACATGTGCAACCGCCGCGATTTTAACCCCTCGCGTTCCGCCGCCACCACCGACACCACCGGAATATTCATACTCATGGCAATATCTTTCAACCCTTCCACCACAATGGTTACTTTTTCCGCTTCGTTGGCGGCGCGCTCGGGGTAGATGGCGATTTTTTGCAGGTAATCCACAAACAACACCAACTTCCCCTGCGTGGCTTCCGCCAACACCTGCACCATCTCTCTGATGCCGGCTAGTGTTGTTACCGCCGGACTGCCTTTCATCAAAATCAGATTATCCGCATATTGAGAAATTGTTTTCATCGAAGGTGCGGTTTTCGGATTTTTTGCCAGAATATCATACAATCCCATACCGGCATACGATTGGCTTTCCCGTTCCGAAACGACAATTTTGTGCAAATCTTTCAATCGTACGCCACTATTGCCCGGGTCGCGGGCGGGATTGATGCTTTCCAAGCAAATCAGGCGGTTCAGCAGGTGGATTTCGTTATGCTCGAATGAAATATACAGCGCGAACATACCTTCGTTCAACGCCAAATTGCGCGCCATTTGCAGGGCAAACACCGTTTTACCGATGCCCTGTCGTCCCCCAACGAGCACCAATTCGGTTTTGCGCAATCCGCCGCCAATAATGCGGTCAATCTGATTGAATCCGGTGGGAATGGGCAAATACTCATCTAACTCGCCCTTCACCACCATTTGGTCGGCTTCTTGCAATACCTGTGCCAAACTTCGGGGGCGATATCCGGTTTGCGTGCCGCCGGTTTTTTTCCGTGCCGGTTTTGCTGCTGTTTTCGTCATCTGTTTTCTCTCGCCGTTTTGAATAATTATACCCCGCTTCGCGCATTCTGTGCAATTATGGCAATTAAACCCGTTCTGTTATAATTCATTCGGAAAAAAACTATCATCGGAGAAACCTATGAAATCCACAGCAATTGCGGCGGCGCTTGCCGCCGGAGAAGTCCTGCGAAAATATTACACACAACCCCTCGATATAAAAACAAAATCCAACCCATTCGATTTTGTCACCCAAGCCGACCTTGAAGCCGACCAAGCGGCAACCGCGCTGATTGCCGAAAAATTCCCCGACCACGCTTTTTGGACGGAAGAAACGGGGCACAACGGCTCAAATTCGCCATACACTTGGCTGCTCGACCCGCTGGACGGCACAACCAATTTTGTACACCGCGTGCCGCATTTTGCCGTGGCGCTGGCAGTGCTGCACCACCGACAGCCTATTTTGGCAATTACCTTCGACCCGGTTCGGGACGAGTTATTTCTGGCGGAAAGGGGGAAGGGTTGCACCCTGAACGGCGCCCCAATTACGGTATCGGCGGCAAAAACGCCGGCAGAGGCGCTGGTTGCCACCGGTTTTGCCCCGCTGCGCAATTACGGCACCGCCGGCGAAGAAAATCTGCGGCGCATCCACACCATGCTCAACGAGACCCACGGCGTGCGAGACAGCGGCTCGGCGGCGTTGAATATGGCGTATGTTGCCGCCGGGCGGCTGGACATTTATTGGACGTTGCGGCTCAGCCCGTGGGATTGGGTGGGCGGCGCGCTGATGGTGGAAGAAGCGGGTGGGAAAGTGTCTGATTTTGACGGGTCGGCGTGGACGGTGGAAACTGTCGGCGTGCTGGCAACAAACGGTACACTGCACAAAGCGGCATATCGTCTGCTGCATCAAAATTAGGTGTGCAACTGTTCAGCCACCTGTTAAATAGAACACAGATGCCGCAGATTAAGCGGATTTCCACAGATTTTCTTGAAAATAACTCACCTTACACAGTCGAGGATTTGACAAAATCAAAATTATGGTATTTTTGGAGAAAATCTCGAAT
>CAYPNZ010000209.1:0-5740 GCA_964411845.1 uncultured Anaerolineaceae bacterium | reverse complement strand
ACGGAAACAATTACAGCCAACCGGCAGTCTTAAAATTTACTTTGCAACAGCCGTGCAGGTTACAATGAACCTCTTGCATAAGTTTGTCATTCCGGAATTTCCCGCAGGGAAATATCCGGAATCCACAGTAAAAATTTATGGATTCCCGCTTTCGTACCCGCAGGGCACAGGCGGGAATGACATTGCTTAAAATCAAACGTTTTTCTGTATAATTTCGGATTTTTGCAAAAGTTTCAATAGGTTCCAATTGAAACGGACTGGGACGCTATTTGGTAGAAAACACAATGGCATCCATATTTCCTCTGCCAGCCAAACCACAAACATACTTTTTTGCTGTCGCCATTGTAGCCATTGCTTTTTCGCTGGCGGTATTGCCGCTAAAATTGGCGCTGGTGGTGCTGGCGGGCGCAATCGGGGTGGTGCTGGTACTGATTCGCCCCAAATTGGGGTTATATGCCCTGATTTTCGCCATCCCGTTCAGTTCACTTTTTCAGGTGAGCCTCGGCGGGGCAAATGTGGGGGTGATGGAAGGGCTGCTGGCACTGATGCTCGGCGCGTGGCTGCTGAAAATGGCGGCACAAAAAGAAATCATCATTCCCCAACCGCCGCTGCTGTACCCGCTGTTGATTTTTTTGGCGGCAATTGCCGTCAGTTGGCTCGGTGCGTTCTCTTTTTCCGCCACGCTGTCCGAAACCGCCAAATGGCTGGAAATGCTGGCGCTGTATCTGTTTATCATCGGCAATTTTTCTGCCGATGATGCCCGCCGGTTGGTTGGCGCGCTGCTATTGGCGGGTATTGCCGAAGCAGCCGTGGGATTATACCAATTTGTTTTTAAGGTGGGACCTGCCGGTTTTCTTCTTTTCGGCGGGCGATTTTTGCGAGCGTATGGCACATTCCGCCAGCCGAATCCGTTTGCCGGGTATTTGGGGCTGGTGTCGCCGCTGGCGTTGGCTGTTTCTCTGTGGGCGGTCGCCGAATTTCGCCGCAAAAAAACCGATGCGCTCTTTTGGCTGGGGTTGTCGGGGGGGGCGTTGGTCATCCTGCTGGCAGGGTTGTTTGCCAGCCAATCGCGCGGGGGTATGCTGGGATTTGCCGTTGCCGCCGCCACGGTCATCCTGCTGATGGGCGGACGCTGGCTGGTTGCCGCCGCGCTGGCATTCATCGGCGGGGCGCTGTTCATTTCGATGGGCGGGCTGGCACTGGTGCCGGCAAGCATTATGCAGCGATTTGCCGATGTTCTGCCGTATATCGGCGTGTCGGATGTATCTACCGTTGCCGTTACCGATGCCAATTTTGCCGCCATCGAACGACTGGCTCATTGGCAGGCGGCGCGCGGCATGTGGCGCGACCATCTGTGGCTGGGGGTGGGGTTCGGCAATTATGCCGCCGTTTATGGCGCGTATGCCGTCGGTCGCTGGACGGACGCGCTGGGACACGCCCATAATTACCTGTTGAACGTCGGCGCGGAAGCGGGGCTGGTGGGCGTGTTGGGATATGCGGTAATGTGGCTGTGGGTTATCGGGTTTGGATTGTGGGGGCTGCGCCGCACCGGCGGCTTTCGGCGGGCGATGGTGGTCGGCAGCATCGGCATTTTCGCCTATTTACACACCCATAACCTGTTTGATAACCTTTATGTGCAGGGAATGTATTTGCATATTGCCGTTATTTTTGGTTTAATGACGCTCGTTGTGTTGAATGAGAGCAGTTAAACGTGAGCAAATCTGAGATGAGTATTTTAACCGCGGTTTTGGGTAGTCCCCGCAAACGGAAAGAAATCAAACGATTCGTTAAATTTGGTATTGTGGGCGCGTTTGGGTCGGTCATAGATTTCGGCGTGCTGAATGCGCTGATTTTTCTTGCCGGCTGGGCGAGCCCGCAGGGAAAAGTTGTGGCAAACATCATTTCCACCAGTTTGGCAATTTTAAGCAATTTTATTTGGAACCGCCTGTGGACTTTCCCCGAATCTCGTCAACGCAATCGCACCACCCAACTGGTGCAATTTACCATCGTCAACCTGATTGGGCTGGTCATCAACACCGGCATCTTCTTTGTTGCCGACCATTTCATTTACGAAAATTACGTCTCGCCAAACCTTGCCATCCAACTGGCAAAAGCCACCGCCATCGGCATTGTGCTTTTCTGGAATTTCGGCGCGAACCGTCTGTGGACATATCGCGGACTGTAAAATGCACATCGGCATTTGGTACACCCCGGCATTAAAGCAGCGCGCGGGCATTGGACGCTATACACGCGGCATTGTTTCCGCACTGGCGAAACTCGATTCGCCGCACCGATACACCCTGGTGGTCAGCAGCGACTCGCCGGTGGCAAATCTTCCCCCCCTCCCCGCTAATTTTTCCGTAAAAACGTTACCCCTTTCCGAACGTTGGCTGACAATTTTGTGGCATCGTGCCAACTTGCCGTTGTGGATTGACCGCTGGGCAGGGCGCTTCGACCTGTTTCACTCGCCCGATTTTGTGTTACCGCCGCTGGCTTCTGCGCCGGGGCTGCTGACCGTGCACGATTTGTCTTTTATGAAACATCCCGACGGGGCATTGCCCAAACTGCGAGATTGGCTGATGCGGGTTGTGCCCAAAAGTGTGGCGCGGGCGGCACACGTGCTGGCAGATTCGGAAAGCACCCGCCGCGATTTGCAGGAATTGCTGCACGTGCCCGCCGAGAAAATTTCGGTGGTGGGCGCGGGGGTTGAACCGCGATTCCACCCTGTTACCGATGAAACGGTATTGGCGGCGGTGCGCCGCAAATACCGGCTGCCGGAAAATTTTGTGCTGGGCGTGGGCACGCTTGAACCGCGCAAAAATTTTGTCGGACTGATAGCCGCTTTCAACCAAATTGCCGCCGATGCCCCCGACCTGCATCTGGTAATTGCCGGTGGGAAAGGCTGGCTGTACGAACCGATTTTTGCGGCGGCAGAAAATTCGCCCGCCCGCGAGCGCATCCACCTGATTGGGTTTGTGGCGGATGAGGATTTGCCCGCACTGTATAGCATGGCGCGGGTATTTGCGTATCCCTCTTTTTACGAAGGGTTCGGCATCCCCATTTTGGAAGCGATGGCGTGCGGCACACCGGTTATCACCGCCGACAATTCATCGCTGCCGGAAGTGGGCGGCGACCCGGTGCTGCTGGTGGATGCGGATGATGTTGACACGCTGGGGCAAACGATGCTGCTGGTTCACACCACCGACCATTTCCGCGAGCGATGCGTGCCCAAAGGAATCGAACGCGCCGCGCAATTCACTTGGGAACGCGCGGCGCAAAAATTGCTGGCAGTGTACAATCGATTTTAGCCACTGTTCAGCCCGTCATTGCGAAACCCGTCAGGGTTGAAGCAATCCCCGCTGCCGCAACCGGAGATTGCTTCGCTGCGCTCGCAATGACAAGTTCAACGGGCACTGCTGAACAGTTACAAACAAAAAACTGACAACTGAAAACTACGCCACCACCCCCACCACATACCGATGGTGCGCCCAGATGGTTTTGATTTGCCACGGTATCGGCGCGTGGTCGAGCCAGGCGTATTTCATCACCCGGTTATACAAATCGGGTTGTTTGCCCAAATAGTAGTCCATCGTGCTCCATATCCAGCCTTCGCCGGTAAATTGCGATTCCAGTTTTTTGCTTTTTATGCCGAGCCGTTTCAGCACATCGGCGGCGGGCATCACCGTGTCGGGCCACGGCGGCACGTCGAGCACGCCTTCATCCACAAACCGCACGCCCGCTTCCGCCAGTGTTCGTTTGATGCGCCGCATATTCACCCAACGCTCATCCACCGTGTCGAAAAAATCGCGGTCAATCACGTATTTTCGCAGTTGGTAGCCTACCTGAATGTTGTTCGGCATTGCCACAAACACCAAATTTTTCGAGACGCGCGCCAATTCTTTCAGCAGGGCTGCCGCATCGGGCAGATACCACAGCCCCGCCCATTCCCACACCATATCGAAACTGTTGTCTTCAAAGGGCAAATGCGCCCAATCGGTATGCCGGATGAAGGTGGCGGGCGCATTCAATTCGCCCCAAATACGTTTTACACCGTCCAGCCGAAATTCGTCATCGTCCACCAGCGTAACCCGTTTACCCATTTTTGCCAGCCAGTACGAGTTGATGCCGCTGACCCCCGCCATGCCGAACAGCGGCGCTTCCAGCACGGTTTCAAACGGGTATTTCCGTGCCAGTTCTTCCAGAAAATCGTTCAGCACGAAACGCTCATATACCACGCCCAAACCTTCGTTGTAATCGGTTAAATATTTTTTCCAACTCATTTTTCACCGGATAGAAAATAGAATCGGCGACGGCGATTGCCGCCCACCGTTGCCCGTCAGTGTATCACCGCGGCGAATTTCGGGCAAGGTGTTCAGGTGAGCATCGCCACCGCCAGCACGATGAACAGGATGCCCAAAATGATGTCGCGGGCGACGGTTTGTTTGGCTCGAACGGGGATTTGGTCAACTTTAAAAAAGAGGATGAACGCTTTTATACCGGTAAGCAGCAATTTAAAGCCAAACAGGGCAATAATTGCCGCCAGAATGATGAATGCGATTTTCATGGTAGCGGGACGGTCAGTTGAATGAGTGTGCCGTGTTTCGGCTGCGATTTGACGGTTAATGCTGCACCGATGGCTTCGGCGCGGATGTACATATTTTCAATGCCGGCTTTGCGGTTGGCGGGCGATGTGCCGGCAGAGGCATCGAAGCCGATACCGTCATCGGATATGGTCAACTGAAAACGGTCGGCGGCTGTTTCTATGGAAAGGGTGACGGCGTTGGCTTGCGCGTGTTTGCGAATATTGCGCAATGCTTCTTGAATGATGCGTGCAATGGCAAGTTGCTGTTGGGGGTTGAGCACAATTTCACCGGCAAGCGATAATGATATGGGCGGACCGCCGCGTTGACGATGGGTGTTGATGTATTCCAGCAGCCATGTTTTGAAGTTGGCGTCGTCGATAGCGGGTGGCAGCAGGTCGTCCATCAACTGACGCACCTGACGCGATGCGCTGACGGATTGCTGCTCTAACAGCGCCAATTCGGCTTGCAGCGCATCGGTGTCGCCGTGTGCCAAATATTGTTGGCAAATATTTACCTGCATGTTCATTTGCAGCAGCGTTTGGGCAATATTATCGTGCAATTCTTGCGCCACATATCGCCGCTCGTTTTCGGCTATGGTCAAAATAGATGACATAAATTTACCTTTTGCGATTTACTTCGATAACATTGGGGAGTTGTTCCAGTTTGTCCATGACCCGTTTCAATTGTGAAACGTCGGTCACTTCCAGTGCCATAGTTACATCGGCAAGATGGTGTTTGTTGTTGATATTCACATCGGTGATATTTATTTGTTCGTTGGCAATCACTTCCGATAAATCGCGCATTAAGCCCAAACGATTGTAGGCGTGCACCAAAATTACTGCCGGGTAAGTGACGGTTTTTTGACCGCCCCAACTTACTTGAATCAAACGGTTGCGGTCGGTTGTGCCCAAAATGTTGGGGCAATCTTTGCGATGAATGGTGATGCCTCGCCCGCGGGTGATGTATCCCACAATCGGGTCGCCGGGCACGGGGCGGCAGCAACGAGCGATATTGGTCAGCAAATTGCTAACGCCCAGCACGGTGACGCCGTTGGTGGGGGTGGGGGTGGGGGCAACGGTGGGCGCCAGCGGAATAGAGTCGGGGGTGGTGTCTTTTTCGCGTGCCAAATTCAGCGCGGTGCGCACCACATGCTGCAG
>CAYPNZ010000208.1:0-5755 GCA_964411845.1 uncultured Anaerolineaceae bacterium | reverse complement strand
ACATCTGAGGCATCAACGGAGATGGAGAAGGTGGTGTCGCCACCGGCGGGAATAGAAATGCTTGCCGGCACGGTGATGTTCACGTCACTGGGCGCATCTACCGAAAGCGTCCAGGTGCTGTCAACGCTCAATTCACTATGTGCGGTACGTTGCACCGTCATCATACCGGGCATTACCGGGAAGTAAACACTGGGATAGTTGACATTCCACAGGTCGTGTTTATGAGTGGCAAAATCAACATACGAAGCGCTAAAGGTAATGCCGGGGTCTCCGGCTTTGGTCAGGTCAACTCGACCCGCGCCATAATCGAAGGCATCGGCGGGGGTTACGCCATCTTCTTTGGTTACGCCATCGGTTTTGGCGGTAGTCATAATGGCAGATTTTATTTGTCCGGGTGTCCAATCGGGGTGCAGGGCTTTCAACAATGCGCCTGACCCGGCAATATGCGGACTGGACATAGACGTGCCTTGAATGGATTGGAACAGTTCTCCGGGTACACCGGCTTCAAGAGAGGATGGCTGCGGGGTATTCCCTGCCAAAATTTGAACACCGGGGGCGGTAATGTCGGGGCGAGAAACACCGAGCATATTACCGGTTCCACCGCGTGAGCTGAAGGCTGCCATTACATCACCCTGAACCGTGGTGGCTACACCTTGTGTAAAGGTGGCAACGGTATTGGTGTGAACAGCCATAAAGTTGAGCAGTTGTTGTCCGGCATCATATTCCAAGTGAACGCTGGGCACAAAGTGATTGTCGGTTGCCAGCCCTTGTAAAACCGGGTTGTACAGAATCATACCGCCGGCGCCGCCCTGTGCCACGTTGTAACTTTTTTCCACACGCGCAATTACGCCGCGTTTACAAACAACAATTTCACCGTTGAATGTATTGGCAGGGAACGGATTCAGGCACATTTCATCGCCGTAATCTGCCGCCATCAACACGGTAGTGGGGGTGATGATACCGGCGGTAACCGAGGCGCCGGAAATAACCAGTGTTTCGGTAATTGGAACTGTATCGGTGGTTTGTCCGGTAACCGTGAGTGTGCTGATAAAATTGCGGTCGGAAGTGCTGGCACCAACGGTCATCACCCACGGCGCATCGCCCGGAGAGCCGACTGTGTTGGCATTGGGACCGCTATTCCCGGCTGAAGTGGCAACAAAGACACCGGCTGCATAAGCATCCAAATATGCCAGTGCATCGGTATCGTTGTACGGGTCGTTGGAAGCGCCACCCACAGAATAGTTAATCACATCTACGCCGTCAGCCACGGCTTGGTTAATGGCTGCCGCCAAGTCAGAACTGTATCCGCCTTGGGCGCCCAATGCTTTGTATGCCGCTACATGTGCGCGCGGCGCAATACCGGAAACTATACCTCGGTCTACACCCAACAGTACGGCATTTACCCCGGCATTGCCGGCGGCGGTGCTGGCAGTGTGGGTGCCATGCCCGTTATCATCACGCGCAGAGTCAAATTCTTCGGGGGTCAACCCGGTTATGGCTTTATAAGTATCCAAAAATTCTGCCGCACCGATGAGTTTATTGTTACACTGGAAAGCAGTGTCGCCGGTATTCGGAGCATCGTCATTAAAGTCACATCGTGTGCCTTTCCAACTTGCGGGCGGTGCCGAATATGCTTTTCCAGACGGGTCGGGGTCGGCAAACGACGGATGTTCGGGCCAAATGCCGGTATCAATTACACCAACCACCACGCCTTCACCGGCACTTTCTTGCCCGCCGAGCGAACTCCACAACGTCGGCGAACCGATAAATGCGTTGCTGGCATCGGTTAGCGGATAGCGCATCGTATCCATATAAACTTTTTTCACACCGGATAAATTGGCAATGGTGTTCACTTGATCCGCCGGGACAATCATTGACACACCGCCAATCACCACATCGTAATCATGGATTACTTGTGCCGATGGCACAGCTTGCAATGCCTGTGTTTTAAACGAATCAAGTTGTTGCATCACGTATGTTCGATAGGCTTGAGCATCAGCCGTGGTTACATCCAACTTTCGTGCGCCTGTCACTTTGGGACTCGTCGGCGCAAAACCATTAACGCCGCCGGCATAGGTAGCCAATGGTTCAACATCCAAATCCACAATAATGCTTACCATATCTTTGGCGGTTGCACTGGCTGACCCAACGACAGTCGGTTGGTCACCCGCCGATTGCAGTGGTCCTTGAGCAAACACTGCCAGCGGCGACAATACCATACTTAAAATAACCAAGAAACCAAAGACTCTAAAAAGTCTTTTTACAGACATACTCATTCCTCCTTCTACATTAAAAGTAATGTGTTGTTAATTGTTACAAAATAATTCATCATTAAAAATATTTTGTGAGCAGCCTCACCTCCTTTCAAATATTTTTGTGAGACTCACAAAAAACCGGAGCAGGCAACAACCATCCACTGGCTGTACTCCGGTTTCACAATTTTATTGACACACAGATATCCAAAATTATCATATATTTATTGCACCGCGTTCATCGACGGCACTATAACATTGGTTATTTGTTGGTGCGGGTAATGCAATTTGACCCAAACAGTATCGTTTGCAAACAACTGAGGTATGTTATTATAGCACGTAAAAATTCAATCTGCAAAAGTAATTTTCACTTTGACCCTTTGTGTTTGCCAAAATTTGGCGTATACTTATGAATAAATTACCCTCCGCAGAAAGGATGACGCTTTATGGAACTGCAATTCTGGGGAGCCGCACAGGTAGTTACCGGCTCGATGCACCTGCTCACCGTCAACAACCGCAAAATTTTGCTGGATGCCGGACTTTACCAAGGGCGGCGAAAAATTGCGTTTGAACGCAACCGGCAAATCCCGTTCGACCCCGGCGAAATTGATGCGCTGGTGCTGTCGCACGCACACATCGACCATTCCGGCAATATTCCGTCGCTGGTAAAAAACGGCTTTCGCGGTACAATCTGGTGCACTCACGCCACCAAAGACCTCCTCAATTATATGCTTCGAGATTCGGCACACATTCAAGAATACGATGTGCTGTACATCAACAAAAAACGCCGCCGGCAGGGGAAAAAACCATTCGAGCCGCTTTATACCGCTGCCGATGTGGATAAAACCCTAAAATTGGTGCGGAGTGTGGACTACCACCAACCCTTTTCGCCGGTGGAAGGCGTGGAAGTACGCTTTGGCGACGCGGGACATATGCTCGGTTCGGCAAATGTTATGCTGGATATTGACGACCGCGGCAAGCACAAGCGTCTCGCTTTCAGCGGCGATGTGGGGCGCAAACACCTGCCCATTTTGCGCGACCCGGAATTTGTGCACGATGCCGATTTCGTCATCATGGAATCAACGTATGGCAACCGCATCCACGCCCCCATCGAAAGTACCGCCCAAGAATTGCGCGACCAAGTGGTAAAAACGTTCAACCGCAACGGAAAAATCATCATCCCCTCGTTTGCCGTCGGGCGAACACAAGAATTGGTTTACGAACTCCACAAATTACACGAAGCCGGACAAATCCCCAAACTGGATATTTTTGTGGACAGCCCGCTGGCGGTAAATGTAACCGAGGTTTTTAAAAACCACCCCGAAGTTTACGATGACGAAATAAAATCTTTTTTGAAAACCAATCATATCGCCAACGCTTTCGGGTTTGAAGATTTACGATATGTTCGGGACGTGGAAGAATCGAAAAAATTGAATTTTCTGCGGCAGCCGGCAATCATCATCAGCGCATCGGGCATGTGCGAAGCCGGGCGCATTCTGCATCATTTGAAAAACAATATCGAAGACCCGCGCAATACCATTATGTTCGTCGGGTATCAGGCGGAACACACCCTGGGGCGAAAAATTTTGTCGGGGCAATCGCCCGTTCCCATTTTGGGCGATAAATATGATGTGCGCGCCGAAATTTTTCGGCTGGAAGGGTATTCCGGGCACGCCGACCGTAACGGGTTGCTCAACTGGCTGGCACAAACGCAGAAAACCAAAACACCGAAACACGTTTTTTTGGTGCACGGCGAACCGGACAACATGTTCCCGCTGGCAGATGCCATCAGAGCGCGCGGCATTCCGCACGTGCATACGCCCAAACGCGGACAGCCGTTTGACCTTTAACCCAAAAGGCGACACGCCCGAAAACGTGTCGCCTTTTTGGGTGTTGCGCATCATCTCAGCGTTTTTATATCCTCTTCTTTTTTGCCGATAGCCCGCTCGGTGCCCGCGCGAATGCGCGCAAAATTGGGGCGCAGTGCCCAACTGACCAACCCCAACACAATCACCCCGAATAAAATGTACGCTGCCGGGGCAATGCCCAATATGGCAAAAACAATCAGCGCCAGCAACCCGGTTACCGCGCCGGAAAAAGTTGCCATTGACGCATAACGGGTTATCACAATCATCACAATGGCAACGGCAGCGGCAATCAGTGCGCCGGGGAAAGAAAGTGCGCCCAGTGTTGCCAGCGCCGTAACCCCCCCTGCCCCACCGCGAAATTTCAAAAAAACAGAATGGTTGTGTCCGGCAACCGCCGCCGCGCCCGTCAGTGCGGGCGCCCATGCCCATGCCTCGGGATGCGGCAGCATCGAAAAAAACAGCACGGCAAAATAGGTGGGAATCAACCCTTTCAGCGCATCGCCCAAAATAGTCATCAGCGATGGAAACAGCCCCGCAGCACGCAATACATTCGTGCCGCCGATTTTCCCGCTGCCCGATTGCAGCAGGTCAATACCCAGCGCACGGGCAATTAAATATCCAACCGGTATTGAACCGAACAGATACCCCACCAAAATTGATACGATTGCAATTACATATAGCATTGCCGCTAACCTCCAACCGAACCTTCATTTCGAGCGTTATTGACCGCCGTCCACAGCGCCGCCGGCGAATGTCGGTATACTTCTTTCCTCACTGAACCGTCGAGTATTCCATTTAAAAGGGAACTGATGGTTGTGTTCACCGGCGTTGGCACGCCAAACTGTGCCCCCGTTTCGGCAATCATTCTATTTAACACATTCACTTCCGATTGGTTTCGTCCGCGCCGCATATCCAGCATCAGCGACGGTAGTTTTTGCCCCCGCCCGCCGACCATCTTCGGTTTTAAGATAACTTTCAGCAGCGGCGCGGGCAGCCAGCGCACGGCACGAGCCAACCGGCGCACGGGATACCCCGGCACATCCACCGGCGCGATGCCGGCGGCGCGCATCACTGCCAGCGCTTCGGCGATGCTTTCCATTTCCAGCGCAAAAATGCGGTCATCCGCCAGCGATTCGGCAGGCGGCATATCCAAAATTGCCGGTATGGCATTGCTGATGATATTCATCAGCAGTTTTGACCATTTGAGGCTGCGATAATCGGCAAACAGTTTTACGGTGAAACCGGCGGCGCGCAAAACATTCAGCACCGGCAGCGGGTCGGCATTCGGCGATGCCGCCGCCAAACCGATTGCCCCCGATTTTTTGGTGATTGCCACCAGCCCGGGTTCGGGCATTGTTACCGGAAAGGTAATGCTCCCCGCTACAACCGGCACAGCCGGAAACATCTCCATCAGTAATTCTTCGTTTCCCACCCCATTTTGCAGCGAAACGATACGGGTCGGCGGGGCAAGTTTGCCCGTCAGCGGGGTCATCGCTGCAGCCGTATCAAATGACTTTACCGTGACCAGCACTATTTCAATGGTAGAAAAATCAGTTATTTGAGATAGGTTGGTAATAACCCGCGGGTGGGTGGTTTGGGTGCGACCATCGTACATTTGCAACCGAAGACCACTGC
>CAYPNZ010000207.1:0-5774 GCA_964411845.1 uncultured Anaerolineaceae bacterium | reverse complement strand
TCTCCAATAATGCCATAATTTTGACTTTGTCAAATCCTCGACTGCGTAAGGTGAGATATGAATTTCTCTGCTTCTCTGTGCCTCTGTGGTGAAAAAGCAACCTTTTCTCAGACGAGTCATCAATGCCCTTTAAAAACCTTTTGCCTGTGCGGCGGATTTTACCGGGATAAGTTCCACCCGATTTTCGTGTGAAAATATCTGCATTTTTTGTCCGGGTTGCAAATTAAGTGAGGCGCGAATGGCTTTGGGGATGACAATTTGATATTTGGGGGAGATGGTTATTGTTTTTATACAAAACCCCTTTCGATATGGTTATGGTAAAATTATATCTTGTCTGTGAGGGGGAAAAGCAAAAATTTATGATAACCTCTACCAAAAATCGGAAAATTGTTGAATTGCGAAAACTCTCGCAGCGAAAGCACCGCCGCGCCCAAAAACGGTTTGCGGTGGAAGGGTTGCAACTGCTGGCAATGGCGCTCGATAGCGGGCACACCCCGCTGGATGTCTTTTTTTGCGAAGAAAATTTCGCCGGCGAAACCGCCCCCGCTCTGTTAACGCGCCTGCGCAACGCGGGCGGCGCACTGCATCCGGTCACGCCGGCGGTGATGCACGCCATTTCCGAGCGCGACACACCGCAGGGAATTATTGCCACTTTCCCCCTGTTTGCCGTGTCGCCGGCAGAAATTTTAGCGGCGCAAAAAGGGAATGCGCTGTTGCTGGTACTCGACCGGCTGCAAGACCCCGGCAATCTCGGTACGCTCATCCGTACCGCCGATGCGGTCGGCGCGGCGGGAGTGGTGCTGCTGGAACCGTGCGTTGACCCCTTCGACCCGAAAACCGTGCGCGGCAGTATGGGGTCGCTGTTCAACATTCCCATTGCCCAAACCAAAGATTTGGCGGGGTTGGCAACGGCTTTGCGCCGCGATGGCTATAAAATCACCGGCGCAGACGGCTATCAGGGCGATTTGCCGTGGGATATGGCAAGCGAGGCGCTTTCGGGGCGGGTGGCGCTGGTGCTGGGCAACGAAGCGCGTGGCTTGAGTTTGGATGTGCGCGCGCGGTTGACGCACTGGGTTCGTCTGCCGTTGCTGGGCAAAGCCGAAAGCCTGAATGTTGCCATTGCCGGCGGCGTGCTGATGTACCAATGGGTGCAAAAAAACCGTTGGATTCAAACCCGTTGGATGCTTAATTTTTAATTGTCCAAAATGCCCGCCTCGATGTATAATTTAAATACCCCACTTTTCAGGAGGAGCGCGAGGCTTTGAGCACTGTTGACGAAATCAAAAGTCGGTTGGATATTGTGGATGTTATCAGTGCGTATGTTCCTTCTTTAAAAAAGGCGGGACGCACATATAAAGGGCTGTGCCCTTTCCACAATGAAAAAACACCCTCTTTTGTGGTTTTCCCCGACAGCCAATCGTGGCATTGTTTTGGCGCGTGCAGCACCGGCGGCGATATTTTTACGTTTGTGATGAAACGCGAAGGGTACGATTTTTCCGAAGCGTTGAAATTTTTGGCGGAAAAAGCGGGCGTGCCGCTGGAAGAACGTTCGCCGGAAGCAACCCGCGCCGACCAACGGCGAAAGAAATTGCTGGAAATGGTATCGGTGGCGGCACAGTTTTTCCACGCGCAATTGCTGCAATCGCCACAGGCAGAATTTTGCCGCGAATATGTGGCGCGGCGCGGATTGAGCGCCGAAACGGTGAGCGCTTTTCAACTGGGGTACGCGCCCAATCAGTGGGAAGCCCTGAAAAGCCATTTGCTGCAACGGGGATACACCGAACCGGATATGGTTGCCGCCGGTTTGCTGGTGACCAAAGAAGAAAATCGCCCCGGATACGACCGTTTCCGCGACCGGTTCATCGTGCCCATCCGAGATTTGCGCGGGCAGGTGCTGGGGTTCGGCGCGCGGGCACTGCACGACGGTCAACAGCCGAAATATCTCAATTCCCCGCAAAGCATTCTGTTCGATAAAAGCGCCATTCTGTTCGGGTTGGATATGGCAAAAAACGCCATTCGCGATGCCGGGCAAGCAATCATCGTCGAAGGGTATATGGATGCGCTGCAAGCCCACGAACGCGGGTTCAAAAATGTGGTGGCGGAAATGGGCACGGCGCTCACCGAGCGGCAATTGCGCGAACTGAAACGGTTTACCAAAAAATTCGTGCTGGCACTGGACAGCGACAGCGCCGGCAGTGCCGCCACCCTGCGCGGCATCAACTTGGCGCGCCAAACATTGGCAGACAGCGTGCCCGTTCCCACCCCGCAGGGACTCATTCGCCACGAAAGCCGGTTGAATGTAGACCTGTTGGTGGCAACCATGCCGCCGGGCAAAGACCCCGACGATATTTTGCGCGAAAATCCGGCATTATGGCAGCAGAAAATTGACAGCGCCATGCCGTTGCTGGATTATTACATTCACACCGTTACCGCACCGCTCGACTTAAATTCACCCAAAGGAAAATCCACCGCCGTAAAAGCAATTATTCCGCTGTTGCGAGAAATTGCCGACCCCGTTGAGCAGGCAGCATACTTGCAACAATTGTCAAGACTTGTTAAAATCGGGGAGCGGGTATTGCGCGAAGAATTGCAGCGCGTACCCGAATCCGTCGCCTCGCCGAGGCGGGCAGCCACACCGATACATCGCCAGCCGCCGGACGCGCCCCCACCACCGACCACCGCCACAAAACCGGTCAACGGGCGCAGTTCGGAAGAACTCTGCTTGGCAATGATTATCGGCAAACCGGAAATGCTGTCGCTGGTAAACCGCAAACTTTTCGACCACGGCACGGATGTGCTGGCGGTAGAAGATTTTTCCAACCCGGCAAACCGCGCCCTGTTTTTGCAGATAAAAAGTTGGGCGGTTTCTGAAAGACCAACCATAGACGATTTGCCGGAAATTGTTGCGGAACCGTTGCAGGGGCATTTAGCCACAATCGTTGCGTTATGGGTCAACCAACCGCATACCCCACCCGATGAATATGTGGCAAAAGAGCTGCCGAAAATGATTGTTCGGATGCGGCGACGGCGGCTGGAAAAACAGTTGCAAGAATTGACGGCACTGCAAGCCGATGCAATTGAGCAAAACGACCGCAACGGTATGCGGCAATGGCAGCAAAAAATTTCGGAAACGCGAAACACCCTGAAACTGCTGGATAAAGCGCACGATGCCCTGTCAATTATGGGGCGTCGCCGCATAGAAGAGAAATATCTGGGATAACAATTTCATTTATGGCAAAAAAAGCAGCAGACCCAAAAAAAACCGAAGAAACCACTGCACCGTTGCTGTCGGAAGACGGGCTTCCGGTCGTAAAATCGGTGAAAGATGCCCTGTTGGATGAAAGCCGAGATGCGTTTGATAACGTTTCCGATGCCGATTTTACCGATGAAGAACCCGATGAAGCGGAACTGGCAAAAGTTGCCGTCGAACTGGAAACCGATACCCTTCTGGATACCGACCTGAAAAAATTGCCGTTGGAAGCCGTAGAGCAGGTTGACCTTTCCAACGACCCGGTGCGGATGTATCTGCGCGAAATCGGACAAGTGCCGCTGCTCAGCGCAGAGCAGGAAGTGCAACTGGCGAAACAAATTCAAGCCAGCCTGCAAGCCAAAAAACGGCTGGCAAGTGAGGAAGCGCTGGATACCCACGAGAAAATCAAACTGTTGGAAACTATCGCCGACGGTTTGCGGGCGTGGCAATATTTGGCAGAAGCCAATTTGCGGCTGGTGGTGAGCGTTGCCAAACGATACATCGGGCGGGGTATGAGTTTTCTCGATTTGGTGCAAGAAGGCAATGTCGGGTTGTTAAAAGCCGTGGAAAAATTCGATTATCAGCGCGGCTATAAATTTTCAACCTACGCCACATGGTGGATTCGACAAGCCATCAGCCGAGCCATCGCCGACCAAGCCCGCACCATCCGCATTCCGGTACACATGGTTGAAACGATAAACCGGCTGATGCGCGTTCAGCGGCGATTGTTGCAAGAAAACGGGCGCGAGCCGACCGCTCGCGAAATTGCGCTGGAAATGGATTTGCTGTCGGAAGGCGATTTGATGGCAATACAAGAGCATATCTTGCAGCAAAAACCGCTCGACCCGGTGGTGGAACGACGCTGGCGGCGCGCGGCACAAAAAGTGCGGCGCATTCAACGGCTGTCGGAAGAACCGATGTCGCTGGAAACGCCCATCGGTGTGGAAGAAAATACCTTCCTCGGCGATTTCATCGAAGATGAAACCGTTGTCGGTCCGGTGGATGCCGCCAACAAAGAATTGCTCAAAGAGCATATGCGGGAAATTTTGGCGGAATTGACCGACCGCGAGCGAAAAGTGCTGGAAATGCGGTTCGGGTTGATTGACGGACAGAGCCGCACACTGGAAGAAGTGGGGCAAGAATTTGGCGTAACCCGCGAGCGCATCCGTCAAATTGAAGCCAAAGCCCTGCGGAAATTGCGCCATCCGCTGCGCAGCCGCAAACTGAAAGACTATCTATAATCGGCAAAAGAAATTTGCGCAAAATACCAAAACAGATATAATGTGGCTCGTAAATTTAATAATCCTCGGTAGCTCAATTGGCAGAGCGAGCGGCTGTTAACCGCTTGGTTGTAGGTTCGAGTCCTACCCGAGGAGCCTGTTTCAAATGGCGATTGGTTTTCAAACCGGTCGCCGTTTTTCTTTTCCCCGCAAAAATAAATCTTCCGCTCCAAAAAAATCTTCACAAATCCTTCACGTAACCGTAAAGTGGTTGTCATATTCCCAAACTATACTGTAAACAAATCAAACGCCGGCGCAATAAACCGGCAAAAATATTATTGAAAAACGGAGGTACAACATAATGGGTATGATGGGTGGTTTTGGTTCAGGATTTGGCGGATACGGCGCGATGGGCGGCGGTTCCATTGGATGGCTGCTGAACATTGCAATTTTAGTTGGCATTGTGCTGCTGGTCGTTTGGGCAGTGAAACAATTTTCGCGGGGCAGCGTGAATGTCGCCGCGAACCGGTCGGCAGCAATAACCCCGCCGCCGTCGGCACGTGAAATTTTGGCAACGCGGTATGCTCGCGGCGAATTGAGCCGTGAAGACTACCTTGCCACATTAGACGATCTTTCGTGAGGTGAAAAATGATTTTCTTTGGAATGGGTTTTATCGGCATTTTGTTTATGGTGTTGTTTTGGGGCGGGCTCATCGGGGCGATATTCCCCGCGCAGAACCACCGCTCAACGCCATCACAACCGTTATCAACCGCAGAAATCGTAAAACAGCGGTATGCTCGCGGCGAAATTACCGCAGATGAATATCGAGAAATTCAACAAACATTAACTTTAAAATAGAAATGGAGAATACAATGAGTACAAAAAGAATCAAACAATGGCTTCCGGCAATTTTAGGAATAACGCTGGTTGGATTATTGGTCATCGGATTGACGACTGTTGCCCCGGTGATGGCACAGGGACCGGGTATGATGGGCGGCAATTCGAGCAACAGCACTTCCGGTTATGGCTATGGCAGTATGATGGGCAACGGCGGATACAGCAATATGGGGTATGGTTCCGCCTTTACCGGCACGATGCCGTATGGTTACGGTGATATGATGGGTAACGGCGGTTTTGGCGGTATGATGGGTAATGGCGGCTTCGGCGGTATGATGGGCAACGGCGGCTTTGGCGGTATGATGGGCAGTTCGATGATGGGTAACGGCGGCTTTTTCTGGAGCGGTCTGTTCAAACCCGACCCCATCACTTTGAATGATGCGGCGACCGCTGTGGAAACCTATATT
>CAYPNZ010000206.1:0-5779 GCA_964411845.1 uncultured Anaerolineaceae bacterium | reverse complement strand
AGCAGAGGCACAGAGAAAAATAAAGTTTGAGAGCCGCCTATGTGCCGGTATCTGCAATTTTGTCAGCAAATTTGACCCAAACTCAAAAATATGAATTTCTCTGCTTCTCTGCGCCGCCTGTGCCCTGCGGGTGCTGTGGTGAAAAAACAACCTTTTTTCAGACGAGTCTTTTTATGTCATACAGAGAAGATGTCGCGTTTGCGAAAACGTGCCAGCAGAAAGCGTGCCATAATTTTTGTTGGCGTGAGCCAACGGATGTTCGCGCCGGTTTTGGTGTTTTCCAGCACTTTTTTTGCCAAAAACGGCGCGACGGTTTCTACCCGGTCAGCCAAAATGTTGAAAATGCGCTTCTGCTCGGCAAATTGTTGCGGATTTTTGTCACGGTCAACCAACAGCAAATCGGTGAGCACCATACCGGGATTGAGCGAACCGATGATAACGGCGGTGTGTGCCGTTTCTGCCAGCAGCGAGCGGTTCACATAATGCACCGCGGCTTTGGTGCTGCCATATACCGTAAACCCGGCGCGTGTGCGCCCGTTACTGCCGAAACCTTCCATGTTATACAGCGCCCCGAAACCCTGTGCCAGCATACCGGTCAGCGCCACGTGCGAACCGTTCAGCACCCCCAGCAGGTTGGTGTTGACAATGGTTTTCATCTGTTGAGGATTTTGTTCCCACAGCGGCTGCACGGGATTTGCCTGCCCGGCATTGTTTATCCAGATGTCAACCTGTTTGAATGCGGCAATCGCCGCATCCCACAGCGATTGCACCTGTGTGATGTCGGTTACATCGCATGGATGCCCCGCGATGCGCTCGGCGGGAAAACGGCGGCGCAACTCGGCGAGGGTGCGGTTAACACCGGTGGCGTTTCGCCCGCTGATGACCACATTGCAGCCCGATTTCAAAAATTCGGTTGCCAGCCCCCGCCCAATGCCGCGAGTACTGCCGGTGATAACGATGGTTTTCATGCGATTTTCTCCAATGGTGTGCAGAAGAAGCGGTTAAAAGTAAATAAATGTGGATGACGTTTTTCATTGTAGCCATCTTGCCTGCCACTGCCAAAAGCGGGCAACAGGTTTGACGGAACTTTGCGGTTGTGTATAATCATCTCTTGCAACCGACCGGTTGGTCGGTAGAAAAGGAGAAGCATTGTGTCAATTTTATTTCTGTTACATTCAATTTGGCGATGGGTAATTTTGCTGGTGGCGGTGGTTGCTGTCGGCAAAGCAATTCTCGGCTGGGCAACAAACCAACGGTGGCAAAACACCGACAATCTGCTCGGTATGGCATACACCACCGCCTTCGATATTCAACTGCTGTTGGGGTTGATTGTGTATGGCGGCGCATTTGCCGGATTGCACACCGTGCGATGGTACACCGGCTCGGTGATGCGCCTTTCAATGGAACATGTGCTGGTGATGATTGTGGCGCTGGTGGTGGCACACGTGGGTTGGCGTGCCGTAAAAAAAGATACGGAAGACAGCAAAAAATTCCGTGCGGCGGCGTTGTGGTTTGGCGTATCTTTCCTGTTAATTCTGGCGGCAATTCCCACTTGGTCAATGTCGGCAACGCTATAACCGGGGGTGAGTATGAATCAACCGGACAGCAGAACCCGTATTTTGCAGCAAGCCACCCAATTGTTCATCGAACAGGGATACCATCGCCTTTCGATGCGTGAATTGGCAGAAGCGGCGGGTATTTCAAAAGCGGGCATTTACCATCATTTTAAAGATAAAGAAAGCCTGTTTTTGGCGGTACTGGTCTTCCATTTGGATGAATTGGAACACGTGGTTGAACGCGCCGCGGCTGCCGACGGTTCGGTGAGAACGCGGGTTGAGCAGATGGTGCGCGCTTTTTTGGCGCGTTCCGCCGAACAGCGCGCCATCATCCGTGTGGCTCGGCAAGAAATGGCGCAACTCAGCGAACAGGGGCAACAGGCGCTGCGGCAAGCGTATCACCAAAAATTTATCGGCAAAATTACCGCTTTGCTGGCAGAAGGCATCGCGCAGGGTGAATTTCGCGCAATGGATGCACAAGTGCTAACATGGGCGCTGCTGGGGCTGCTGAATCCATACCTTTACCCGGCACACGACAAAAACAAAACCATTGACGCGGACACGGTTTCGCAGGTATTGCAGATTTTCTTTTTCGGCGTGGTGGCACGCTAAATTTTTCATTGAGGATATGTAATGCAGCAAACGAACAAAAAAAACCTTATCATTCTCTTTATCACTTTGGTGGTGATGATGCTCGGTTTCGGTATCATCATCCCCATTTTGCCTTTTTACGTGGAATCGATGGGCGCCAGCGGGCGCGATTTGGGGCTGTTGATGGCGATTTTCGCGCTGATGCAGTTAATTTTCGCACCGATTTGGGGCAGCCTTTCCGATAAAATCGGACGCAAACCCGTACTGCTGATTGGCATTTTCGGTAACGGGCTGGCACTACTGTTGATGGGGTTGGCAACCCAAATGTGGATGCTGTTTGCCGCCCGGGCGCTGGCGGGCATTTTGTCGTCTGCCACCCTGCCGACGGCAATGGCATATATCGGCGACAGCACCAGCGACAAGCATCGCAGCGGCGCCATGGGCACTATCGGCGCGGCAATGGGGGTTGGCATGGTGCTCGGTCCCGGCATTGGCGGCTGGCTGGCAGAAATGGCGCTGTCGTACCCGTTTTATCTGGCGGCGGCGTTGTCGGGCATTGTGCTCTTTTTTGTGTGGCTGATGCTGCCGGAGTCGCTGGCGGTGGAACATCGCACCGCGGCAGACGGCAAAGTGCGGGGGGTTGATTTCGGCGCAATGTGGCGGGCATTGTTCGGTCCGCTCGGCTTTTTGATGTTTATGTCCTTTTTGGTCAGTTTCGGTATGACCAGTTTTGAAGGCATTTTCGGGTTATATGCGTTGGAACGGTACGGTTACGGACCCAGTCAGGTGGGGATGATTCTGATGGTGGTCGGCATTACCTCGGCGATTGTGCAGGGCGGGTTTACCGGACGGTTGACCAAACGCTGGGGTGAAACGCGGGTGATGCAGGGCGCGCTGCTGGTCAGTGCGGTGGGGTTTGCCGTGATGCTGCTGGCAAAAACCCTGCCGATGGTTATGCTCACCACCTCGTTTTTTGTGTTGGGGAATGCGTTGCTGCGCCCGGTGCTGGCTTCGATGATTTCGCAGCGCAGCAGCCGCACCGAACAGGGTATTGCGTTGGGGCTGCACAACTCGTTTATGAGTTTGGGACGAATTATGGGACCCACGTGGTCGGGTTTTGTGTTTGATGTGAATATTCTATTCCCGTATATGAGCGGCGCGGTGGTTATGGCAATCGGCACGTTGCTGACGATGGTTTGGGCGGCTCGCGGGGGCGGCGAAAAAATTGCCGAACCGGATGCGTCAACCGTGGTTGCCGCAGAATAGCGGTTGAATCGTCGAGGCGAGACCGGTGGGGTCTCGCCTCATTTGTTGTAGGTTAATACTGCGCCTACATCCGGCTGGCGTATGGGGTTTCGGCAGTAATTGTACCCGAAACCGGCGCCGATGCCAAACGGAAATTCAAAAATTACAGCAACTTTTCCACCTCGGCGAGCACCTGCGCCAGCACGGTTTCCACGCTCCCCTCGGCGGTTGCGCCGGCTGCCGGCACGTGCCCGCCCCCGCCGAATTTGGCGGCAACCTGATTCACCGGCACGGAACCATTACTCCGCAGGCTGATTTTCACCCGTCGGCGGGGCAGTTCCACCAAAAATACCGACACATCCACCCCTTTAATTTTCTGTGATAACCCGCTGAAACTATCCAAATCCGATGACGAAACGCCGAAGCGTTCCAAAATTTCCAGAGTGAGCACACTGTATGCGGTACGCCCGTCGTGCGTCAGCGCGATATTTTGCAGGGTGTACCCTTCCAACTGTACCCGCGCCAGCGAATTTTGCTCGTAGAGTCTGTTGTAAATTTCTGCGGGGCGGGCGCCGGCATCCAACAATTTGGCAGTGATGCGATGGGTGCGGGCATCGGTGCTGGAAAAGCGGAAATTACCCGTATCGGTAACGATGGCAGTGTACAGCGCCACTGCCATTTTGGGCGAAATTTCGCCGCCCATTGCCGCCACCAACTCCACAATCAGTTCTCCGGTGGCGGCGGCGGTGGGGTCAACCACTGCCATATCGGTGTACTTAATGCTGTTGGGATGATGGTCAATGCACAGCGACGGTTTGTGCGCATCGGCGAGCGCGTCGCCCACGCGCCCCAACCGCGCCCACCCCCCCGACGCATCCACCACAATGACGGCATCCGCTTCGGCGATGAGCCGCCGGTGTGCGTTGGGCGAATAAGTTTGCACCAGCCCGTCGGGGTCAATGAAAGCATAGGTGGGGGGCATCGGGTCGCTGTTCAAAATGGTAACGGATTTTCCCAGCCGTTGCAGGTGCATTGCCAGCCCCAATTCCGAGCCGAGCGCGTCGCAATCGGGGTTGGTATGGGCGCTGATGATAAATTGCCGGTGAGTGTTTATGGCGTCAATGATTTCAGTCCACATGGGTAAAGCCTCGATTCTATTAAAATGGCAGGTTCAAATGCAGTCCGGCGCGGGTCAATCCGGCGATGGTTTTTGCATCCAAAATTTCTCCGCGGCGAATCATGGCGATGGCGTCTGCCCACGGCACGGTTAGATTTTCGATGTGCTCATCAAAATCGAAATGGGTTGCACCGGGGGTTAATTCCGTGGCAAGATACAAATGCAAAAACTCGGTGAGGATGCCGGGCGCGGTGTAAAAACCGCCGAGATATTCCCAGCGGGCAGCGGTATCGCCGGTTTCTTCCGCCAATTCGCGCGGTGCGGCAATGGCGGGGTCTTCGCCGGGGTTCAGTGTGCCGGCGGGCAATTCGATAATCCACTTTTGGGCGGCGGCGCGAAACTGGCGCACAAGCCGTACCCCGTTATTGGTGGTGAGCGCCACAATAACCACCGCACCTTTGGTACTGACAATCTCTCGCTGCACGGGGGTGCCGTCGGCAAGCGTGGCTTCGCGCAGGCTAAACGAGAGCATCTTTCCATTGTAAATGGTCTCTTCACTAACGATGTTTTCCGGGTTCATAAAATGCCTTTCGCCATAACAAAAAACGCTACCAGCCGTAGCATACTGATAGCGTTTGGTTTGTCAATTTATACAGCCGTTTAGGGGACGATTAACTTTTGTCCGATGTAAATGGTATCCGGGTTGGTGATGCCGTTGGCATTCATCAAGGCTTGCACGGTGACATTGAATGAAACGGCGATGGTATACAGGGTATCGCCGGGTTGAACGATGTAAATTTGCCCGCTGCCGCCGGTGTTTCCACTGCCGGAAACGGGGATGCGAATTTTCTGCCCGACGTAAATCAGCGTGGGGTCGGAAATGCCGTTGTATGCCGCCAATGTTGCCGCATCCACCCCGTATTGCAACCCGATGCGGAACAGATTTTCGCCGGGTTGGACGATATGCACAATTTCCGAACCGCTGCCGGTTGCCGGTGGCGGCGGTGCGACGGTCGGTGCGGTGGTGGGTGATGTGGCGGGCGATTGTGTGCCGCCGGCGTTGCCGGTGGTAACCGGTGCGGCTGTGGTGGTGTTAATTTGCACTGGGGTGGGCGTGCCCACAATGGGCGGCTGAGTGGCAGTTGCCACCACCGTCAATACGGTGGGCGTGCCGTTCAACGATGCCGGAATAACTTTTGTGGCGGATGGGAGTGGGGTGGGCTTTTCGGGGCGGGCACGGGAACACCCGGTTAATGCCAGCGCCAATATT
>CAYPNZ010000205.1:0-5797 GCA_964411845.1 uncultured Anaerolineaceae bacterium | reverse complement strand
GGGAAAAGCCATTGTCACTTACTTCACATCATCAGTCAATTTTCACCACTACCGATAATTATAGGATGAAGTCCTGAAATACAAACCTGAAACCCGAGGGTTAAACGCTGATGCGTGAAATAGATTGGAAATCCCAAATTCGTAAATTTGTTAAAGCACCCGCCCGTTACCTGTTGCTGATTTCCATACTTGCCTTTGCCATCGGCGCGGGTTTTGCCCCGTGGGTGTATCGCCCGCCGGTGGCAATGCAACTGACTGCGCCCGGGCTGGCGGAATATGTTAAATTTCTGGCGGAAAACCGATTGGGCTTGCTGCCGATTCACCGTCTGTTTTACCTGTTGCCGCTGGCAACCGCGGCGATTTGTCTGCCACTGCTGGCGGTAAATCGGCAAATGAACCTGCATTGGAGCGTGAATATCTGCCTGCGGGCAATAACCGTACCGCTGGCGCTGGCAATTTTATCGCCGGTGTGGTCGCCGGGGGTGCTGTTGAGCAACGAATTTCGCTTGCAATCGTTCATCGCCATTACCGCCATCGGGTTGGCAATTGTCGCCCCGTTTTTCAAAAGATTACCCCTGCGCTGGCTGGCGGCAGTTATTGCCATTGCCGCACCGGTATCGACCGTGTTGGCGCTGCAACAATTTTGGCTGGAAAATGATGCCATCGCCGCCACATACGCCAGCCCGATTGGGCTGGGCTGGGGCGGCTGGCTGACGGTGTTCGGGGCGGCGGGGCTGGCATTTTCGCTGCGCTGGCTGTGGCAAAACAGCGCCTCGGTGCGCGGTTCAACCAACGGGCAACAGCAGCCGGCACATTAGCGGTACTTTGGCTGTCCGGTTGCCCGTCAATCTCGCACAACCAAACTTTGGCTAAACGTCGCCATTGCCGGTTGAAAGGCTGCCCAGATTGTAACCGCTACAATCAACCCGCCCGCCGCAACAAATAGCAATGTCAAATTTTGAGTGCTGATTGCGCCCGATATGGCTTGGGACACGGGAACCAATCCGATGCCGGATAACATCAACAAACTCATAATTCTGCCCAGCATTGTTTTGGGCGTGCGGGTTTGAATGGAAGTGAACAGGATGATGGTAACGTAACCGTTACCCAAACCGAGCAACAACATCAACCAGAAATCCACCCACGTTAAATTGATAAACCCCATTACCGCCATCGTTATGCCGAAAGCCGCCAGCAAAACAATCAAGAAGAAACGCATCGCCCTGCCACCGGGTCTGGGGAGTACCCCGGCTAGCAAAAACCCGCCTAAATTTCCTCCTGCAAACCCGGACAGCAGCAATCCGAATGCGAAGGCGCCTTCGGCTAAACGTTGAGCCGCCAAAACCGGAATACCCACTAAAATCGGTCCGACAAACAAAAAATTGACGGCGGCAATAATCAGAAACATCAAGCGCAGCGACCGGTCATACCATACATATTTCAAACCGGTCATTATGGCAGTCCGCACATTTTCTTTGCCCGCTGTTTCGGTTGACGACGGCAACTTCCCGCCACTGCGCATTAGCCACAGCATCAACGCCGATATGGCGAAGGTGACTGCGTCAATGCCAAAGGCAAGCCCCACGCCCAATAGCGATTCCGAGAATCTGCCAATTAAAATCCCCGCCATAACGGGTCCGATAAATCCAACCAATTGCCCCATCCCCATTACAATCGAATTGCCGGCTTGCAAATCTTTCTCTTGCACCAGCATTGGCACGATACTGTTTCCGGCGGGCACGGCAAATCCGGCAACCAGCCCAAATCCAAAACTATAAACATACAGCATCCACATTTGAACAATACTGGTAAAAACGACAACCGTCATTAACGTTACCAACACGAACCGCACAATATCCGATGCCAGCATAATAATTCGCGGAGAAAAACGGTCGGTAATTGCGCCGCCGAAAAGCATAAACAACGCGCGGGGAATGCCTTCCAGCGCCAGTACAATGCCCAATGCCAGCGGGTTGCCGGTTAGTTGCAAAACCAACCAAGGTGTGGCTATAAGCGCGAATTGGTCACCCAACAATGAGGTTGAAACGCCGGCAAACAACAATCGAAAATCGCGGATGGACAAAACGTTGAGCATCGCGTTTCTTTTTTGAGTGGAAGCGCCAATATTTTGCCGGTCAGCATTGGTATTCAATTCGCTCTTTTCAGGGGGTAAAAAGTTTGTTGATGCCACGATATTTCCTCTCGGCTAAATTATGGGTTCGGCGGCTTGGGTAATGGCATTTGTTCGCCCTCGGAAAAAGTGTCGCTCATAAAGCCAAAAGTTCCCGGTTCGACACCGAGCGATTTTTCTACGATTTCTTGCATAACCAGCCGCCTGTCGCGGATTTCTTGCTCGCTAAAATTAAACAAACCGCCATCCAGCAGAAATTGGCTGCCGGTCAACAGAAATTGAACGGTTTCGAGGGGGTGTGTGACGTTAAAGACTTTTTCTCGATTCCCCTGCGCCACAATTTTGGCTAAAATCGGTGACAGTTTGAGGATTGTTTGAATATTGGTGAATTCATGTAACTCTCTGTTAGCCGGCAAATGCAATTGCTCCGCAATTTCTGCCATATCTTCATCACCGATATGGCTGTCGGATAACAGCAACTGCATTTTGGTCAACGCATCCATTGACGGGTCGTCGGCTACTTGTTTCGCCATTTGCACAACCCGTTCCAGTTGGTGCTCAACAATCGCTTCGAGCACATCTGCTTTGGATTTGAAATAGTAATAAAACAATCCTTTGGCAACCCCCACTTCTTTGACAATGGCATCAACCGACGTTTCATTGTACCCATACAATCTAAACAATTTTTCCGCAGTTTGAATGATTTCCAGTCTTCGCTTTTTTGCTTCTTTCACGGAGCGAGTCATATTGCTCATCCTTTCATCGATATTATACCATACTGACTGACGGTCAGTCAATAACCGGAGCCGATACACCTCTGATGAAAACCACTTTGCCAAAACCGAGGTCATATATACCCAACATTATTTGGCAGACACCGCAAGTAGCGGTAGAATTATCTTACAATATGCTGCAATCTCCGCTCAATTTGCGACCAAACGTTTTTTGAATCCGTTCAAATATTTTTTGAATCGCACCGACCTATGTCGCCATCTTTCGGCTCTGCCCTCCGAAAACTCCGATTATCCACCCCCGACCCGGAACACGGGGGCGCATTGACCCAAGCCCGGTTGGGCGAATGCCTCAGCCGGGATATGAAACTGGGAACCTCCTGGCCCCATCCCCAAACCGTCTCCGATTGGGAGCGGGGCAAATACCAGCCCGACGCCCGGCGCGACCGCTACGTGCTGCTCGCGCTGGTGCGCATTTTCGCCGCAGCCGGGTCGCTGCCGAATGCCGCCGCTGCCAACGCCTTTTTTGCCGCCGGTGGATATGCTCCGCTCACCCCGACCGAAACAACACAACTCTTCCGCAACTCGGCTGCCGAACCTCCCGCCGATTTGCGCCGGTTGCCGCCGCCGACCTACACCCGGTTGGTGGGTATCGCCGAAACAGCCGCCCGGCTGCGCGAACAGTTGCACACGCCCGCTCCGCCGTGGCTCATCAGCATCGAAGGGCTGGGTGGACTCGGAAAAACGGCACTGGCGGATTTCATCCTGCGCCAAACCGTCACCGACGGCATCACCACCGATTTTGCGTGGGTCAGCGCCCGGCAGGAAATTTTTTCGCCCGCTGCCGGATTGACTGCCACCGACACCCCGGCTCTCACTGCCGTCGGGCTGGTGGATGCGCTGCTGGCGGATTTCGGCGCGGAAGATGCCCTGACTCTGCCGGCAGACAAGCGGCTTGCCGCGCTGGCGCAGCGGCTGCACGGGGTTCCTTTCGTCATTGTGGTGGACAATCTGGAAACGGTAGCGGATTATGAAACGCTGCTGCCCACGCTCCGCCGGTTGGTCAATCCCGGAAAATTCATTCTCACCAGCCGCCGCAGTTTGCGCGCCCACGCCGATGTTTTCTGTTTGAATGCGGCGGAATTGTCGCCCGCCGACACCCTGCAATTCATCCGGCAAGAAGCCGAACTGCGGGGTATCGCCGCGCTGGCGGCTGCTCCCGATGCGCAATTGTCTGAAATTTATGCCGCCGTCGGCGGGAATCCGCTGGCGCTGAAACTCATCATCGGGCAGATTATCACCCGCGCACTGGATGCCGTTCTGCACGATTTGCGCCGGGCGCAGGGCAAGAAAATCGAAGAACTGTACACCTACATTTACTGGCAGGCGTGGCACGCACTGGACTCGCGCGGACAGCAGGTGCTGCTGACCATGCCGCTGGCGCAGGGCGGCACGGTGGCGCAAATTTCGGCACTGTGCGGATTGGACGAGCGCACCGTCGGCAACACGCTGGCAACTCTGGCGCAACGCTCGCTGGTACAGGTGGGGGGAACCCTGAATGACCGCCGTTACACCATCCACCGGCTCACCGAAACATTTTTGCTGACCGAGGCACTCAAATGGCAGTAATGACGCTCGACGATACCGCCGCCCGGCAAGCATTCTTTCGGCAGAGCATCCACAATAATTTGCGCTACTGGCAAACGTGGGCAGAAAATCATCTGTCGCACCCCGCCGCCCTGACCACCGAGCGCGACGGCATCATCCGCGCACTTGCTTTCGCCACCAAACTTGAGTCGGCGTGGAATTTGGACTACCGGCTCATCGTACAATTTTCATCGTTTATGGAACGCGGCGGGCACTGGCACGAATGGGAATCGCTGCTGCGCCACGCTATACACAGCGCCCGTCAATTCGGCAAAATCGAAGATGAAGCCGGGTTGTCGGCACTGCTGGGGTTGATGTTGCAGCGCCGGCAAAAATTTTCTGCCGCCATCGCCCAACACCGCTACACCATAAAAATCGCTCGGCAAGCGGGAAACACTTATGCGCTGGCGCGGTCGCTGACCAATTTGGGGTATCTGTACATTCGGCAGGGCAAATGGTGGCGGGCGGAAATTCTCTGCCGGTACGCCCTGCCCGCTTTCAAAGCCGCCGAAAACCCGTCCGGGATGGCACACACCCACAACCATCTGGGGGTGCTGTACACCGAAACCGGCGACTGGGATTGTGCCCGCGACCATTTGCAGCGGGCGTGCAGCCTGTGGGAGTCCATTGGTGACGAGCACGGTTTGATGCGCGGCACGGTCAATTTAAGCGCGCTTGCCATTTGGATGGCGCAGCCCGCGGCGGCGTTGGCGCATTTGAACCGGGCGTTGGCACTGCAACAAGCCAGTGGCGACCGGGCGGAACGCTGTACCATCTTCCGCAATTTTGCCGTGGCGTACCGGATAGCCGGAAATTTCGCGGCGGCGGAAGAATACGCGCACCGTGCCGCGGATTGTTTCCGTGAGCAGAATGACGTTTCGGGGTCGGCGCAAATGTGGAACACGCTGGGGGTATTGCACGCGGCAATGGGCAATCACGCGCAGGCGGAAGATTATTTGCAAAAAGCACTGCAAGCGGCACAACGGCTGGATGACAAAAAGTTACAGGTGCTGGTACTGGCGGATATGGTGGATTTCCGGCTGCAACGCGGGCAGTTCGACGCGGCTGCTGCGCTGCTCGAAGCGTTGGAAGCCGCCGTTGCCGCGGCATATCGCCACACCGCCCGCCGCCGGCAATGGAACGCCAAACTCGCCGCCTTCCGCCGAGCACTGGAGGCTCGTTGAAATCTCCAATTATAACTGTACAGCCACGGGTTGAATGGAACACAGATAATTATAATGCCCTATGGGTACGCAGATTGCACGGATTTTTTTGAAACTATTTAAAA
>CAYPNZ010000204.1:0-5816 GCA_964411845.1 uncultured Anaerolineaceae bacterium | reverse complement strand
ATTTGCAAATCTCTTGCTTCCTGCTCCTTGCTCCATACGCCTCTTACATCACAATTTGCCGGTGGCTTCAAAAATACTCATAATTTCGCGGATGACCCGCTCGCGCTCGGCGGGGTCGTCGCTGCGCAGAGCGGTGGTCACACAGGTGTGCAGGTGGCGGTTCAGCACAATGCTGTTCACTTTGTGCAGGGCGCGCTGCACTGCCAGCACCTGATTCACGATGTCAATACAATATTCGCCGTTTTCAACCATGCGCTCAATGCCGCGCACGTGACCTTCCACACTTTTCAACCGGTTGATGATACTGACGGTGGTTTCGTCGGTTTGTTTTACGATTGTGTCCATAACCATCGTTCCCTCCCTTTTTGACCCCACCCCCCTGTGGGGGGGGGTACGTGTATGAAAGTATAAGCATTTTTGATGATGTGTCAAATTCCGAAATCTGACATTCCACACGAAACGGCGTATCATGGTTGGGGTGAGATTTTTAAAACCAAAAGGAGGTTTTACCGTGACAGACAACTATTTTTTGGCGGGCGACATCGGCGGCACAAAAACCACCCTGGCGATATTCTCGCCGGCGGCAGGGCTGCGCGCACCCCTCACCGAACGAACATTCCGCAGTGCGGCATTCCCAAACTTGGCGGCAATTGTGCGCGAATTTTTGGCACAAGCGACAATTTCCGTGCGGCGGGCATATTTCGGGGTGGCGGGTCCCGTGGTGTTGGGAAAAGCCGCCGTCACCAATTTATCATGGCACATCAGCGAACGTGAATTGGTGGCGGCATTCCATTTTGAGCAGGTAACCCTGTTGAATGACTTGGTAGCCATCGCCAATGCCGTGCCCGTTTTGCAAGCGAACGACCTGCACACGCTGAATGCCGGTTCGCCGGTGCCGGGTGGCGCTATGGCGGTGGTTGCGCCCGGCACCGGACTGGGCGAGGCGTATTTAACGTGGGACGGGCAAGCGTATCATGCTTATGCCTCCGAGGGCGGGCACACTGATTTTGCGCCCACAGATGCGCAGGAAATGGCTTTGTTGCGCTATTTGCAGAAAAAATTCGGACGGGTTAGTTACGAGCGCATCTGTTCCGGCATCGGATTGCCCAACATTTACGCTTTTTTGAAAGACATCGGGTTTGCCCCGGAACCGGACTGGCTGGCAGCGGAACTCGCCGCCGTACCCGACCCCAATCCGATATTGGTGCGGTATGCGCTGGAAAACCCCGCCAAATGCCCGCTGTGCACCGAAACTTTGCGGCTGTTCGTGTCGGTTCTGGGGGCGGAAGCGGGCAATATGGCGCTGAAAGTGCTGGCATCGGGCGGAGTGTATCTGGGGGGTGGTATTCCCCCGCGCATTTTACCGTTGCTGGCAAGCGAAACGTTTATGCACCCCTTTGCCAACAAAGGGCGGTTTGCAGATATGCTGCGCCGATTTCCCGTGCATGTCATTCTCAACCGGCGGGCGGCATTGCTCGGTGCGGCTCGATACGGTTTGCGCGAGATGCAATAAGGTGTTCACGCCAAATTTACAGACAAACGCGCCGAAAGGTAGTAAAATGGTAGCGGGAAGAAACAGGTTTTCGGCACGAGTGTGTTATGCAGTGTGAATCATCAGCACCTGAATTGAAGAAAATTGCGATTGCGGTAATTGGCGGATGGTCAATTTTGGCGGCGGTTGTTTCCGCGTGGAAACCCGACGCCATTTTGTCAATTGCCGCTTTGTGGGCAGCAGGTACTGCTGCAATGGGCTGGCTATGGCATTCTTTCCGGCGGATATATCGGCAATTGTGCGAAAATTCGGCACAAGAGAAGGCAGATATGCGCCGCGTGCTGAATAAATTGCCCGTCGGGGTATTTCGCATAAAGCCCGATGGCGCTTTCATTGAATTTGGCGAACCGATGCGGAAAATGTTGGCGTACCCCGCCGCCGAAACATTGCTAGCCGTCAACTTTTTCACCCTGTTTACCGATGCCGAAGAACGCGCGCGGTGGGAAGAACAGTTGCACGCAAACGGGTCGGTATTTCAACTTGAAGCCACGCTGAAAAAATTTGACGGAACGTCGTTTTGCTGTCGAGTTTCGGCAGAAGTTGTTTGCCACAGCGACGGCACGCCGCGCTTCATTGACGGCTCTGTGGAAGACATTTCCGCCACAAAACAAACCCTCAATCAAATTCAACAACTAAAAGATTTTTATGAAACAATCATCCAAAGTTTGTCCGAAGGCATTTTGATACAGGACAATAACGGCACAATGACGTTTGCCAACCGCGCTGCGGCGCAAATGTTGGGATACGACCCGGAAGAATTGGTGGGGCAATCGTGGACAATGATTGTGCCGCCCGACCAACACGCCATCGTGCGTGCCGCCGACGAACGCCGGCGGCAAGGTATTGCCGACCATTATGAACTGGATTTGCTGCACCGCGACGGCTCGCGGGTAACGGTGCTAACCAGTGGCAGCCCGCGTTTTGTCGTTGGGGAAATGGTGGGCACGCTGGCGGTCTTCACCGATATAACCGCTCAAAAAGATGCCGAGGCAGCACTGGAAAGTGCGAACGAAGCGTTGGAATATGCCGTGTTGCGTGCCAACGAATTGGCAGTGGCGGCGGAAAAAGCCAATCAGGCAAAAAGCGAATTTCTGGCGAATATGAGCCACGAAATTCGTACCCCGATGAACGGTATCATCGGCATGACAGAATTGGCGCTGGGCACAAACCTGACCTCTGAACAGCGGGAGTATCTCACGGCAGTGCAAACCTCTGCGGAATCGCTGCTGGGGCTTATCAACGATATTTTGGATTTCTCAAAAATTGAAGCGGGCAAACTCGAACTGGAAGAAATCGAATTTAACCTGCGCGATGTCATCGAACCACTGGCAGACATCCTCTCGCAGCGCGCCATTCAAAAAAATCTGGAACTGCTCATTTTTGTGCATCCCGACATTTCTGCCACTGTTCGCGGCGACCCGCTGCGTTTGCGCCAAATTTTGGTAAACTTGGTGGGGAATGCCATAAAATTTACCGATGAAGGGGAAGTTTCGGTGGAAGTGGTGGCGTTGGAACGGGATGAGCAGACGGCAAAATTCCAAATAGCCGTCGCCGATACCGGCATCGGCATTCCCCCCGAAAAACAAGACCTGATTTTTGAAACGTTTTCTCAAGCCGACAGCAGCACCAGCCGAAAATATGGCGGCACCGGGTTGGGGCTTGCCATCTCGCGGCAATTGGTCGAAATGATGGGCGGCGAAATTTGGGTAGAAAGCGAACCGGGGCAGGGAAGCGTGTTTAAATTCACCGTGGTGCTGCCCGTGGTTCAATTTGAATCTGCCGCGCCGGTGGATACCGCACCCATTTCCGGGAAACGGGTGCTGGTTGTTGATGATAATGCCACCAGCCGCCGCATTTTGAAAACAGCACTATCCGCGTGGCAATGCCTTGTTGATGAAGCGTGCGACGGGGTAACCGGCATAGAAAAATTACAGCACGCCCTTAATGCCGGTGTGCGATATGACGTGGTTTTGCTGGATGTGGTTATGCCGCATTTGAACGGCATTGACGTTTTGCACACCATTCGGCATACGCCCGGTATAAAAGACGTGCCGGTGGTAATGATGACGATGGTTAACACGCTGAGTATGGTTACCACTTGTCGTGATTTGAAATGGGATGCGTATGTTACCAAACCCGTCAAACAAACCGAATTGCTGCATGCGTTGTTGGTGTCGGTTGGTGCGGCAGAACCGATTGAGATTTCTGCGACAGAGGAAACATCCCAAAGCACGATTGACAAAGGCACTCTGCGCATCCTGCTGGTGGAAGACAATGAAATTAACCGCCGGTTGGCAACGGCAATGCTGGCGAAGGAAGGATACCATTTGCAAACGGCGGAAAATGGCAAAGTTGCCCTGCAAATGATGTCAGAGAATGTTTACGATTTAATTTTGATGGATGTGCAAATGCCTGAAATGGATGGCATCGAAACCACTGCCGCCATTCGGCAAAACCCGCAGTGGGCGCATCTTCCCATCATTGCGATGACCGCCCATGCCATGAAAGGCGACCGCGAACGATTCATTGCCGCCGGTATGGATGATTATGTTACCAAACCCATCCGCGCCAAAGAAGTAATCGCCGCCATCGAGCGGCAGACGACGCGCATCCAATCGCTGCCGGTTGTACAAACCGTTGCCCCGCCGTCGCCGGCGTCACTGCCCGTTACCGACATTCTTGACCCTACTGCGCCGCTTGAGTGGCTCGGCGGAGATGTGGATGCTTTCATAGAATTGTTGACATTCTTTTTGGATGAAGTTGCCGGTTATTTGGATGATTTGGCGACTGCTATTGATACCGGCGATGCCCACACAATTGACCAAATTGCCCATAAAACAAAAGGTGCGGCGGCAAACATGGGGGCGCAAAAAGTGCAAGCGGCGGCACTCGCATTGGAAAAAATGGGCAAATCGGGCAATTTGACCGATGCGCCCATTGCGCTGGAAACCCTGCGCACCGAAATTGCCGCACTGGCAGCACACAGCCAAAAATTATCGGCGCAGTACAGTACCGTCGCTGCCAATTGACTCCGCTCGTTTGGGAAAGTAAACCTATCGCGTTACAATAGTGGTTATGCTTGTTTTGAATGCGCATTCGGAACAGGCAAGTTTTATCATCCCCACGAAATTGATTTTGAAGGAGGCATCAACGATGGATGCTTATATTGAAAAAATGGCACAAACCATCATCCACTATTCCACCGAAGTGAAACCCGGCGAACGAGTGCTCATTCGTGCCACCAGCCCCGCGGGGCAGCCGCTGGCACAAGCCCTCTATCAAGAGGCACTGCGCACCGGTGCGTATGCGTTCACCTACATTCACATGAGCGATGAAAGCAGTTTGGCAATGGAAGCCACCGACAACCCCGACCTGCTTGCAGCGCCCAATCCCATGCTGGAATTGATGTACCAAACCTGCGATGTGGTTATCCGCGTGGAAGCCTCGGAAAACCCCGGCGCCCTGTCCGACTACCCCGCCGAATTGCAGCGGGCACGTGGCAAAGGTGCGGGCGCAATTTTGAAAATCCAAATGGAACGGGAAGGCAATGGCAGCATGCGTCGCTGCACCACCCTGTTCCCCACGCAGGCATACGCGCAAGCAGCGGGTATGTCGTTGCAACAGTACGAACGTTTTGTGTACCATGCCTGCAAACTGCATTTGGATGACCCGGTTGCCGGCTGGTTGGCGCTTTCAAACGAGCAGCAACGGCTGGTAGATTGGCTTCAGGGGAAAAAACATTTAAGGGTTTCGGGCAAAAATATTGAAATGGAAATGTCCATCGCCGGACGCACCTTCATCAATTCCAATGGCAAAGCGAATTTCCCCAGCGGCGAAATTTTCACCGGACCGGTAGAAGAAAGCGTCAACGGCTGGGTAAATTTCACCTATCCGGCATATTATGGCGGCAATCGGGTGGATGGTGTTTCGCTGGAATTTAAAGACGGGGTGGTGGTAAAAGCCACCGCCGAAAAAAATGAGGGTTTTTTGCTCGCCGCCATCAATTCCGACCCCGGTGCGCGGCGGCTCGGCGAGTTTGCCATCGGCACCAACCGTGATATTCAACGGTTCACCGGTTCCATTCTTTTCGATGAAAAAATCGGGGGGACGGTGCATATGGCGTTGGGGCAGGGGTATCCGCACACCGGCAGCGTCAACCAATCGAGCATCCATTGGGATATGATTTGCGATATGCGCGACGGCGGCGAAATTTGGGTGGATGGCGAATTATTCTATAAAAACGGCGAATTTGTGGTGTAACCCC
>CAYPNZ010000203.1:0-5832 GCA_964411845.1 uncultured Anaerolineaceae bacterium | reverse complement strand
CCTGAAACCCGAAGCTCAAAACCCGAAGCTCAAAACCCGAAACTCAAAACCCGAAACCCGAAACCCGAAACCCGAAACTCACAGCACCGATAGCAATGTTTTCGATTTGAGGACGGTTTCGTTCCATTCCGCTTCCGGGTTGGAATCGGTGGTGATGCCCGCGCCGATATACAGCAGCGCACTGCGGGTTTTCAGTTGCATACAGCGTAAATTTACATACAACCGAGATTCGCTGTTAATGTGGACGGGTCCCAAAAAACCGCTGTAAAACGCGCGGTTGTAGTTTTCTTTTTCCAGAATGAAAGAAAGGGCTTCGTTTTTGGGCATGCCGCACACTGCCGAGGTGGGATGCAGGCGGTGCAGAATTTGGTTTGCCAGCCGATGCAGGTTGGCGGGGGCATCGGTTACGGTGAACGAGGTTTGCAGGTGTACCACGTTTCCCGCCGAAACGGTGCGCGGTCCCACGGTGGTAAAGGTGCGCAAACCGATGTCGTGGAAGAAATCGCGGATGTAATCGCTGACCAACGCCTGTTCTTCGATTTCTTTTTGTCCCCAGCGCACCGCTTCGAGCGGTTTGTCGGCGGGGCGGGCTTGGGTGCCGGCGAGCGCCACGGTGCGCAGCGAATTTTGCCGCAGGCTGAGCAGCAATTCCGGGCTGGCGCCAATCCACGTGCCGATGCCGGGAATGGATACCAGCGATACAAATGCGTGCGGATAGCGTTCGCTCAAAGCGATGAAAAGTTTTACCGGATTAAAATTCGGGGGCAAAGGGGTTTCGGTGGCACGAGAGGCAACAATTTTTTTAATACCCGATTCTTTAATGTAAGTGATGGCATCTGCCACCAGCGCGCAAAATTCTTCTTTTGAGGCGGTAGCGGTTACCGTGTAATCGGCGGGCAGCCGCCAACCGGTTTCGATGGGGGCGGCGGTGTGCGCCAACTGCCGGTATCGCGCCAAAAAGTCGGCGCGGGCGGCGGGAAAATCATCGGTGGCGGAAAACCGGTGTTCGGTGGGGGTAACATACAACCCCGCGTTGATGAACAGGGTTCCGTTATGGTCGGTGTTCACAAATGGCGAAAAGGCAAACCCCGACCGGTGGCTGGTAAAATCAATGCGGGTCGGTTCGATGGCGGGGTTAAAATCTACCACGGCGAAGCGGGCGTTTTTTTGCGGCTGATGCCACAGCGCCACGGGCAAACCGGTATCAACGGCGGCTTGATACACTGCCGTTAAATGCTGTTCGGTTTTTAAATTCAACGGCACATCGGTGGGATTGATTTTCAGCGCCGGTGTTGGTTCTAACATAGGTTGTCGCTCGATGTTATTTTTTGTCAACAATCATTACCGTCAGCCTGCCGACGCATACCCGTTTTCCCTGCTCATCGGTGATGGTTACATCCCACACGTGGGTGCGTCGCCCCAAATGGATGGCTTTCGCCGTGCCGAAAACGTAGCCTTCTCGCACGGCGCGCAGATGATTGGCGTTAATTTCAATGCCCACCGGCGATTGGGTGGACAAATCAATGCACAAACTGGAGCCGACACTGCCCAGTGTTTCTATCAGCGCTGCCGATGCGCCGCCGTGCAACAGCCCGAAAGGCTGTTTGGTGCGCTCATCCACCGGCATTTTAGCGCTGATAAAATCTGCGCCGATAGCCGTGTATTCTATGCCCAAATGACCTGCCATGGTATTTTGCGGCATTTTGTTGAGTAATTCCGGGGTTACGGACGGATTGATGCTTGGCATAAGTTTTTCCATAAACGGCATTGCTTGCGGTGCAAAATGCACGAGTCAAACCATAGCATAATCAACCATGGTAGTCAAGTTCCCCCCAAAAAATTTACATGACTCACCCCTGTTCATTTTTACGCAATCTAAATATAATTTTAATGCGATTTTGATTGTGACTGTGTATCATACAATCGCGGGATGTTTGCAATTTACCGGAGGAGGTATGCACGAACCGATTGTGCCGACCGAAGCGCTATATAGCGTGGCGATGGCGGTTGGCACCAGTTTGGATTTGGAAAAAACGCTCTGCACCGCGTTGCAGGCGATTGTTCGGGCATTTGACTGCACTGCCGGTATGGTAATGCTTGCCGAGTGGCAGCGTGACCGGCTGGTGTCATTGAGCACGGAATGTGTTATACCCGCCGAATCAGCCGCGCTTCGGTCGTGCCGCCAAGCCGCCAAACATGCCGAATCACTGTTGCGCGGGCAAACCAAACGCAGTTTGGCGCTGCTGTCGCCGCAGCAAACGCAACTATCTGCCGCAACCACCGCCTACATTTTCCCGTTGCCGCAATATGGCGTGTTAATTTTGGGCAAACGAGATGTGTTGCTCACACCCGAACAAATTTCCGCACTCGACCCCATTTTGCACAAACTTGAACAGGCAATTGACCATGCTCTGCGTTTTCGGCAAATTCAGCAGGAATTGGCAGACCTGCAATATCAGCAGCAAGCCACCACCGCCATGGTTGACGATTTTTTGACGGCGGTTTCACATGAATTGCGCACGCCGCTGACGCTGATTATGGGTTTCATCGAAACGTTACTCGATGGTCGCCCCGGTCCGCTCACCGATACCCAGCAGCGATTTTTGCAAAACAGTTACCACAGTTCCGCTCAAATGTTAGATTTGGTGGATAATCTGCTGATGGTCATTCATTTTCGGCAGGGGCGGGTGAAACTTGACAAACATCCGCTGCACCCCGCGCATCTGTTGGATGAATTGACGGCGGGCATCACTGAACTTGCCAACGCCAAGCAGGTATCGCTGACCATTGATAACAAATGGAATGTTGACCGGCTCTGTCAGGGCGACCGCCATTGGCTGGAAAAAGTGGTACTGCAACTGGCAGACAACGCCATAAAATTCACCCCGTCGAATCAACCCGTGCGCATTGAATCGTATTTTCAAAACGGGCAATGGGTCTTCCGCGTTACGGATTCCGGCAGCGGCATTCCCGAAAGCGAACTGCCATACGTTTTTGACCGGTTTTACCGCGGACGCAACGCCAAAGCAGACCAAACGCACGGGGTGGGCGTGGGGTTGTGTATGTGCAAAAATATCATCGAAGCGCACGACGGGAACATCGGCATAAAAAACAACCCCGAAGGTGGCGTAACAGCGTGGTTCGCGTTGCCGGTGGCAGAAACTACATAAATCCGCATTGCCAATCTCTGTTTATTGGGCTATAATTGTGCCTAATATGGAGGCAGGTTATGGGAGACCGGATTCTTATTGTTGATGATGACCCACTGGTTTTGGAATTGGTAGAGTATAATTTACGCGGGCGGGGTTACGAAATTATTACCGCCAAAGACGGGCAGGACGGCATCCGCAAATTTCACGAAACCCGTCCCGATTTGGTGATTCTGGACGTGGCAATGCCCAAACTTGACGGCTACCAAGTTTGCCAGCGCATTTGCGAAGTTTCCGACACGCCAATCATTATGCTCACTGCCAAAGGGCATTATGAAGAAGAAATCATCAGAGGGCTGGATATGGGGGCTGATGATTATATCGCCAAACCGTTTAAAGTTGGCGAACTGCTGGCGCGTATTCGCGCCGCGTTGCGTCGGGCGCGCACCCAACCCGCCGAAGTCCCTTCCACATCGTATCACGATGATTATTTGCACATAGATTTGGGCGCGCGGGTGGTTACCTGCAACAACCAACCGGTAAAACTCACCCCCACCGAATACAAACTACTTTCCTTTTTGGTGAAAAATAAAGGGCGTTGGCTTGAATTCCGCCAGATTTTGGAAAATGTGTGGGGCTTTGAGTATATTGATGATATAGATTACCTGCGCGTGTACATTTGGCACTTGCGCCGAAAATTGGAACCCGACCCCAAAAATCCCATCTATTTGTTGAACGAGTTAAATGTTGGCTATAAATTTGAACCCCAAATTTAAGGCTGAAAATCGCCACCGCACCCACCGTCGAAGTTGCCACACCTACCGGGCAACTTCGTTTTTTTTGGGCGTTTTGGCATTGATGCTTGTTTTTGCGCCCGTCACCCGCGCCGATACCCCGCCACAGCCCGTTGTGCTGCGCACCGACGCCACCGGCGTAACCCTGCGCTGGGAATTCCCCGCCCTCGCGCTTGCCGCAAAAACCGTGAACGGACAACCGTTCAGCGTGCTGACGATGGACGGTTTTTTTGCCGCGGGAAACCCCGGCACACCGAATCTGCCCCGTGCCGGCACCCTGATTGGCTTGCCCCCCACCGGCGATGCCACCGTAACCATTACCGCCATCCAAACCGAAACCGTCGCCCTGCCCGCCCCGCCGTTGCCCGCCCCCGCCTTCGATGCAGTGGGAAACCCGCCGCAACCGACAGAAATTATCGCCGCTGACGGCACACGGTACGGGCAAAACGCTTTCTTTCCCGCCGAAACCGTCGCGTTGGATGCACCCCGGCAGATTCGGTTTCAGCGGGTGGCGCGGCTGACGGTCAATCCGGTGCGGGTGAATCCCGTTGCCCGCACGGCAATTGTTTTGCGCGGTATCACCGTGCGAATAGACTTTTCCGCCCCGCCCGCCGATTTTTCCGCCGGCAAACTTACCCCCGCCGACCCCGTCACCCGGCTGCTTGCCGCGTCGCTGGCAAACCCGCAATCGGCGCAGTGGCAATTGCCCCGCCCCGCTCGACAAAATTTGACGGCGCAAACAGCCGTTTCGGAAACAAAAATCATCGTGACACAATCGGGCATCACTGCGTTAACCTGTGCCGATTTACAGGCGGCGGGACTGCCCACCGACACGCTCGACCCGCGCAAATTGCAGATGACCACCGGCTATCCGCGTCAAACAATTGCCATCCAAATAACGGGCGAAAGCGACGGGCACTGCGATGCCGCCGACCGCATCCTCTTTTTTGCCGAACCCGCGTTCAGCCGTTATACCGATGACGGCGTGTATTTTTTATCGGTGGGCGCGGAAAACGGCGCACGGATGGCAACCCGGTCGGGGAACCCCACCGGATTGTCATCGGGCACGGCGTGGTTCACCGCTACCGCCGAAATCAATCGGGTATATGATGAACTGTATGCCGACCATTCGGGCGACCGATGGTTTTGGCAAAAATTGAACGCCCTGTCGGATAACGGCGTTCCCCAAAATACAGGCAACTTTACATTGAATATGCCGTATGCGCCCGTCGGCGGAACGTCTGCCGTGCTGACGGTTTATTTTCAGGGGACATTTACCGGCGACCATCACGTGCAAGTGGCACTGAACGGGTATGCGCTGGGCGAAGCGGCGTGGAACGGCAAAACCGCGAATGTGTTCAGCGCCGCCATTCCCGCCGACCGGCTGCACGCCGGGGCAAACACACTTTCGCTGACGCTGACCGATGCCATCGGCGATATTTGGTTCGATGCGGCGGCGGTGCGGTATGCCGCGCGTCCGTCGGGCGGACAGTTTCTTTTTTCCGGCGACAGCACCCCGCGCAGATACGCTTTTCCGCAATGGCAAACGATGCCCGTTGTGCTGGACGTGACACATCCGCTCACCCCGGCAATTATTGCCGATGCACAATTGGCGGATGGCACACTGACCTTCGGTGATGGCGGCGATACCCCGGCACGTTATGCGGTGTCGGCGGCAGATGCCCTGCGTTCACCGGCACGGTTGGAACCCGCTCGGCAGTTGACCGACCCACCGGACGGCGCAGATTATATTATCATCACCCATCCCGCTTTTGCCGATGCAATAGCGCCGCTGGCGGCACGCCGCGCCGCGCAGGGGCTGCGGGTTGCCACGGTGGATGTGCGGTCGGTGTACGATACGTTCGGCGACGGGCGGGTCTCGGCGGCGG
>CAYPNZ010000202.1:0-5863 GCA_964411845.1 uncultured Anaerolineaceae bacterium | reverse complement strand
AAAAATTTACGGTTTTTGCGGTGGTGTAGGGGCACGCCGCCGCGTGCCCCTACAGGTTTGCGTCAGAATATCATTTGTCAAGTGACTTTGCAACAGCCCTGACTGCGATAGCCGGTTTTATTTTTCAAATTCGTAATAATACCATTTTCGATTTTCGTGGTCTATTTGGATGTTGATTGGTTCCGATACCTGCTGCCCGTTGGGGTCAACCACCCATATCGTCCACGTGCCGGTATCATACGTTTGGGTTTCAAGTTGAACGTTTCCCTTTTGTACGCCAAACCGAACGATATTGCCGCTTTCATCGGTGATTGATTCAACACCGCTGGCTTTGCACAGGTCGGGGCAAGAGGGGGGGCTTTCTGCGGTTCCACCGGTGGGGGAGTGGGTGCCCACCAGTTTATAGCCGGGCTGCAAAATGCCATTATCTTTAATTTGGGCAAGCACCACCAAAAAGTAGTTGTTGGTATCATATTCTACCGGACCGGCAGATACACAATACGGATAGTTGCACATTGGGGTGGGGGTGGCATAACTGTGTGTGCCTCCGCCACCGGCGCGAACCACCAGCGTGTTGGTTGGGGTGGGCATCGGGGTGGGGGTGCGGCTGGGGGTTGGGGTGGCGGTATCGTGTACCACTCGAGTATTGGTTGGGGTGGGCACGGGCGTGTCGGTAGCGGTAGCCGTCGGGGTGCGAGTGGGCGTGGCGGTGTGGGTAGCGTTGGTGCGGCGGGTGGCAACCGCATCCATCTGCGTGTTTGCGTCTCCCTTTTCGGCGATAATTTCCGGTGGCGGCGCAGTGAACAGAGAGCGGCTGAAAATTGCCACCCCGCAGAAAAGTATTGCCGCCAACATCGCCATGACTATCAACATTAAAATTTGCCAACGTTTCATAAACGTATCCCGTGAAGTTTCAATAATTATGTCAATACTTCAATTATACCAGAGATTACCGATTTGACAATTGGGGCAATAGTACCGTTGGCATATACCCGGCTAAAAATCCGGTGGGCGACACACACCTTTTACGCTTTTTGCAGCCATATTGTATCAGTGTAAAATAACCCGCGGAGATTGCCAAATGGAAACCCTGCGCGGTACGGTGGAACGAATTGTGTTCACCAATGAAGAAAACGGATACACCATCGCTCGGCTTTCGGTGCGCGGGCGATACGACTTGCTGACGATTGTCGGCAGTATGGTGGGGCTGCAGCCGGGCGCGGTGCTGCGCGTTTCCGGACGCTGGAAAAACCACCCAACCTACGGCGAACAATTCGAGGTGGAAAATTACACCGAGGAACGTCCCGCCACGGTTGAAGGCATCCGCAAATATCTCGGTTCGGGGTTGATAAAGGGTATTGGACCCGTCACCGCCGGGCGCATCGCCGAGCATTTCGGCACGTATACTCTTGATGTGATTGATGCCGACATCCAACGGCTGGTTGAAGTGCCGGGTGTGGGTCCCCATCGGGTAAAAATTATTGCCGAAGCGTGGGAAACGCAGAAAGCCATTAAAGATATTATGCTTTTTTTGCAGAGCCATAATGTTTCCACCCGGCTGGCGGTTAAAATTTACAAAACGTATGGCGATGAGTCCATCGAAATTGTGCAAACCGACCCGTACCGGCTGGCGAAAGACGTGTACGGCATCGGGTTTATCACGGCGGATAGCATTGCTCGCAATTTGGGCGTGCCGGAGGATGCGCCGTCGCGGTTGCAGGCGGGGTTGATTCACACGCTCAACACGATGGCGGATGCCGGACACGTATATGTTCCTCAACCGAAATTGATTGCCGAAGCGGCGAAAATCCTCAAACAACCCCCGGAAATCATCGAACCGGAATTGGCGGCGCTGGCGGCGGCGGAGCGAATTTTTGTGGATGCCGACATTGACCCCCCCGCGCCCGCCGTGTATCTGATGCCTTTTTATCGCGCGGAAACGGCGGTGGCACAGCGATTGCATCGCCTGCTGACCGCCACGGCTCACGACCCGTTGGCGGCTTTTGCCGATACCGATTGGACGCAGGTAAACGATTTCATCCGCAAAAAAGACGGTTGGGCGCTGGCAGACCGTCAACTTGATGCGCTGAAAACCGCGCTCACCGAGCGGGTATGCTTGCTGACGGGCGGACCCGGCACGGGCAAAACCACCACCATCCGCGCCATTTTGCGGGTGTTGGCGGCAAAGGGGCATCGGGTACTGCTTGCCGCCCCAACCGGACGCGCCGCCAAACGGATGACCGAAACAACCGGGCACGAAGCCAAAACCATCCACCGTTTGTTGGAAGTTGACCCCCGCGCGGGCTTCAAATTCAAACGGAATGCGGAAAACCCGCTGTCGGCGGATATGCTGATTGTGGATGAAGTGAGCATGGTGGATGTAATTTTGATGAACAGTCTGCTGAAAGCGGTATCGCCGGGCACGCATTTGCTGCTGGTGGGCGATGCCGACCAGTTGCCATCGGTGGGGGCGGGTAATGTGCTGCGCGATATGCTCGACAGCGGCGAAATTCCCACTGTGCGGTTGGATGTCATTTTTCGGCAGGCGCAAAACAGCACCATCATCACCAATGCTCATCGGGTGAATCACGGCGAGTTTCCGCAATTTCCCCCCGATAAAACCGATTTCTACTTTTTCGGCAAAAGTGATGCCGATGCGGTGGCGCCGCTGGTGGTGGATATTGTTGCCAACCGCGTGCCGCGCAAATTTGGCGCCGACCCGGTGCGCGATATTCAAGTGCTCGCGCCGATGCACCGCGGGTCGGCGGGGGTGGCAAAGTTAAATGAATTGCTGCAAGCCACGCTCAATCCGCCCAAACCCGGGCTGGCGCAATATCAATCGGGCAGCCGGTTATTCCGCACGGGTGATAAAGTGTTGCAACTGCGCAACAATTACGATAAAGATGTTTTTAACGGGGATATTGGATTCATCCAAAATATCAATTTGGAAGACGGGGAAGTCATCATCCGGTTTGATGACCGTCCGGTGTTATATGAATTGAGCGATTTGGATGAAATCACACCGGCGTATGCGATGTCGGTGCATAAAGCGCAGGGCAGTGAATACCCGATTGTGGTGCTGCCGATGCTGACCCAGCATTATATGATGCTGCAGCGGAATTTGCTGTATACTGCCATTACCCGCGCCAAAACGATGGTTATTTTGGTGGGCACGCGACAAGCCATCGCCATGGCGGTGCGCAACAATCGGGTCAGCAAACGATGGTCGGGGTTGGTGCAACGCTTGCAAAACGCTATTTTACGCGGCGGGTAATGCCCGACAGCAAGCCGCGGATTTTTTCAAACGGTTCTTGCATGTGCAGCCCGCCGGATGTAATTTCGTAGCCTCGAATTTCTTTGGCGTGCCGGCTGCCGCGCATCTTCAATATGGTCAGCGCGCGACGCATGGCGCTGTCTACTTCCACATAACGCATCAGCAAAACGGAATCAACTACGTATGGCAGCGATGCTACCGTTCCCGTTTCGGTATGGGTGATGTGCGCATCTTCCGCCAGTAACAGGCTGGTAATGCTTTCGCGTTTCAGGGCGTTGATGAGTGTGCTGTGTATTGCCCGCAGTTTGAAGGGGTCTTCGGTGGTGCGGGTAAACTGTGTCACGCTGTCTATCACGGCGCGCGTGGGGGCAATGGTGCGGATGGTTTCTGCCAGCGGGCTGTCGGGTGCTTGCAGGCTGCTCAAAAATACATCGGGCGAGGTGAAAATTATGCGCAGCAATCCGTCTGCCTGCAATTGTTGCAAATCCCACCCCATTTGTTTGGCATCGCGGATGAGTGTGGCGGGAAATTCCTCAAAAGTGACCAGCACGCCGGGTTCGCCGCCGGCGGCGCCGGCGCATAAAAATTGCAAGCCGAGTGTGGTTTTCCCCACGCCGGGCGCACCGCTGACCAGCGTGGCGCTGCTTTCAATAAAACCGCCGCCGAGCATTTCATCGAGTGTTTTTTCGCCGGACGAGAGCCGTTTGCGAATTTTTGTGGTTTGCATCGGTTGCCCCTTTTTTGGGTGGATAGAGATTGGGTGTTGTTGACGTTTTATTTTTTACAGGGAAAACGCGCTAGTTTTCCAGCAGTTCCATCAATACCGCTTCGGTTTCTTCCGGGTCGAATTTTTTGAAGAGCGGTGCGGGTTTGCGCAGCGCCTGTCCGGCGGGCAGTGTGCTCGGCTGCCACGCGCCGCCGGCTTTTTCGGGATGATAGACCAGAGCGGTGTGCGTTCGATTCGCTTCCGAATATGTCTGCGTGCCAATATCGCCGAAAAGTTGCCCGTCGTATCCCAGATATTCGTGTACTTTTTGGGATGTAAACGGCAGGAACGGCGCGAAAATGGTTTTCAAACTGTCAATCACCCGCAAAATGACGAACACGGTGGTGGCGGTGGCATCGCGGTCGGTTTTGATGGTTTTCCACGGCGCTTTGCGGTCGAGATAGACGTTGGCGGCTTGCGCCAGTTTCATGGCGGCTTGCTGCGCCGCTTTGAATTTTGTGGCGGAGAGCAACTCGCCCACCGTATCGAATCCGGCTTCGACGGTTGCCAAAATTTCGCGGTCGAGGTTGCCCAATTCCCCCGGGGCGGGCACGGCGGCATCGAACCGTTTGAAAGCGAAGCCAAGCATCCGGTTGACCAGATTGCCCCAGGTGGCAACCAGTTCATCGTTATTGCGGCGGATGAAATCGTCGAACATAAAATCGCTGTCTCGGGTTTCGGGGGCGATGGCGTTCAGGTAATAGCGCACCGGGTCGGGGTCGAAACGCGCCAGAATGTCGGGTGCCCAAATGGCGTAATTGCGGCTGGTACTGATTTTCGCGCCGGTCATGGTCAAATATTCGTTGGAAACCACATCGTATGGCAGGTTCATCAGCCCGTCGCCGTCGGCGGCATACAATTTGCGTCCGGTTGCCAGCAGTTCGCCGGGCCAGATGATGGCGTGAAAGGGGATGTTATCTTTCCCCATAAAATAGTAGGTTTTGGCGGCGGGGTTATACCACCAATCTTTCCACGCATCGGGGGTGCCGTGGTTCACCGACCATTCGATGCTGGCGCTGAGATAGCCGATGACGGCTTCAAACCATACGTACAGCCGCTTGCTTTCGTACCCTGCCAGCGGAATGGGGATGCCCCAGTCAATATCGCGGGTGATGGGGCGACCGCGCAAGCCTTCTTTTACATAATTTTTGCTGAAATTGATGACGTTCGGTCGCCAAAATTCTTTGCCGTCTTCCAGATATGCCAAAATTTGGTCGCTGAGTTTCGCCAAATCGAGGAAGAAGTGTTCCGTTTCGCGCAATTCCAGCGGCGAGTTGTCCATTTTGGCGTGGGGGTTGATGAGTTCGGTCGGTTCCAGCAGGGTTTTGCAGTTGTCGCACTGGTCGCCCCGCGCCGATTCGTAGCCGCATTTGGGGCAAGTGCCTTCAATATAGCGGTCGGGCAAAAACCGTTTCAGCGCGGCGGAATAAAATTGCTGCTGCGTTTCTTTATAGATGTAGCCATTGTTCAGCGCGGCGGTAAAAATATCTTGCGATACCCGATAGTGGTTTTCGGTGTCGGTGTGGGTGAACAGGTCGTAACTGATGCCCAACCCGATGAAAGTTTCCAGAAAACGCCGGTGGTAGCGCTCGAAAATTTCTCGCGGCGATACGCCCTCTTCATCCGCCTTCACGGTGATGGGCGTGCCGTGTGCATCCGAGCCGGATACCATCAGCACCCGATTGCCTTTCAGACGATGATACCGGGCGAATATATCGGCGGGCAGGAAATTGCCTGCCACGTGTCCCAAGTGCTGGTCGCCGTTGGCATAGGGCCAGGCGGTGCAAACCAGAATATTTTCGGACATAGATGAATGCTCCTTT
>CAYPNZ010000201.1:0-5881 GCA_964411845.1 uncultured Anaerolineaceae bacterium | reverse complement strand
ATCCAAATTCTCGTACCCGGCGCATCAATTTGGCGCGGGTTTCGCTGTATTGGCGGGCGTTATCAATGGTGGTGGCGGCAATACCTGCCAAGTGTGCCAACTGCTGCAAATGATGCGCAGAAAACTCTCGCGTCGAAGCCTGATTGTCAACCCCCAGCACGCCGATAACTCGTCCGCGCACCGTCAGGGGCACATTCAATAGCGATTTTACCAACAAACCCGTTTTCACCTTAAATGAACGGGAACCGCCGTCGCTGCCGAGCATCACCGGTTTGCCCGATTGCACCACCTGTCCGGCAATGCTGTCGTGTATATCAATGTTAAAGTTCCGCGATGCTTTTTCGCCCAGATTTTGCGCCGCTCGAAGTTGCAATTTCCCCGACAGGTCATCCACCAACAGCAAATAACCCTCTTCCGCGCCGGTCATAAATACCGCAGCCTCGGTAATGCGGTTGAGCACCGCATCGCCATCCAGCAGCGAACCAATGGAGCGTGCCACTTTCAGCAGCATTTCAAAATCGCGCAATCGCCGTTTCAGTGCCTGATTGGCTTTTTCCAAATCGCCAACAAGTTGCTGATGCTGCAATGTGCTGGTTTCTCGTTTTAAAACCCGGTGTACTGTGCCGATGATGGTTTCGGCGGTGGCGGGTAACTCAATAAAATCAACCACGCCTGCTCGCAGCAAAGAACGGTCAATTTGCCGTTGTTCTTCCGACAACAATATTACTACCGGTATGTGCCAATCAAGGGCTGTTAAATAGTTTAGAAAATCCGCATCTGTACCGGATAAACAGACAAATATTAATTGTGGCATTAGCTGTTTAACGGCGCTCAGAAGGGATGGTGAATCTTCAACAAAAGTCAACGAAAATCCATACGGATTTAACGTGGTATTAAAATCTAAATTAAGGATATGCTCATCGGAGCATACAACTACAATTTGGTTTCCGGTCACATCACACACGCTAGCTTCAAGAAATATCAAAGAACCTGATACTCAAAAAGTCTAGCAGAAGTTTATGAAAAAGTTGTGTGAAGATACATAGAAAAGGGTTAGAATTCTAGAAGGGAAGCATTAGAAGAAAGTTAGAAAAGTGCAGAGGAAGCGGTTTAATCGCCGAAACGGTAGCCTACGCCCCATTCGTTGTGGATTAACCGGGGTTGAGACGGGTCTTTTTCCAGTTTGCGGCGCAGGTAACTGATGTACAGTCGCAAGTAATCTATTTCGCCCACGTAATCGGGACCCCACACCTCGGTCAGCAAAAATTCGTGGGGCAATACCCGCCCTTTGTAGCGCGTCAGTACCGCCAGTAATTTAAACTCGGTGGGGCTAAGGTCAATTCGTTTATCGCCGATTTTCACTTCGTATTTATCGAAGTCAATCATCAAATCATCAAACCGCAAAATGGGAACCGAGGCATTTCGCCCCGATGTGCCGTTTCCACCCCGCGCGGAACGCCGCAAAACGGCTCGCACCCGCGCGCCCAATTCCTGCGCGGTTACGGGTTTGACGATATAATCATCGGCGCCCAAATTAAGCCCCTTCACCACATCCGTTTGTTCGCTCAGTGCGGTTAAAAAGATAATGGGGATGTCGGTCATTTCCCGAAATCGTTCACACGCCTGCCAGCCGTCCATATCCGGCATCATCACGTCCAGTACCACCACATCGGGACGAATGGCATAAGCCTTTTGTAACCCGCTGATTGCATCGTGTGCAGTTTCAACCTCAAAACCAAGTTTCGACAGTGCCAACGACATTACCTTGCATAAATCGGCATCGTCGTCAATTAACAATACAGTCGCACTCATAAATTCCCTTTCAAACGAAAACCCTATGTTCCTTTCTTGGCTGTAAAAATGCACTTTGCGTAACAATAGTATATCAGATTAGGCGATAAACCCAAAATAAATTAGAATAAAATAAGCGTGTAGTTTGAACCGTGAGGATACGATGACATTATATGGCGGTATTGAAGCGGGTGGCACAAAATTTGTTTGCGCGGTGGGCAGCAACCCTGCCGACCTGCACGCGGTTGAGCGTATTCCCACCACCACCCCCGCCGAAACCATTGCCCGCACCATTGCATATTTCCGGCGGGTTGCCGCCTTTGAACCGCTGGCGGCGATTGGCATTGCCTCGTTTGGACCGGTTGACCCCAACCCGCACTCGGCAACCTTTGGCTATATCACCAGCACCCCCAAACCCGGCTGGGCGAATATCAACCTTGCCGGCGAAATTTCCGGCGCGCTGAACCTGCCCGTGGCATTCGACACCGATGTGAACGGCGCGGCAATGGCAGAAGCCCGCTGGGGAGCGGCACAAGGGCTAGACACATTCATCTATCTGACCATCGGCACGGGGTTTGGCGGCGGCGGGCTGGTTAACGGCAAACCGATGCACGGACTGCTGCACCCCGAAATGGGGCATATCCGCATTCCCCACAATTGGCAAACCGACCCCTTCCCCGGCACGTGCCCGTTTCACGGCGATTGTTTGGAAGGGCTGGCGGCGGGACCCGCCATCGAACAGCGCTGGGGGCAGCCGGGCGAAACGCTGCCCGCCGACCATCCCGCGTGGGATTTGGAAGCGCATTATCTGTCGCTGGGGTTGATGAACCACATTTTGATGCTTTCGCCGCAACGCATCATTATGGGTGGCGGGGTAATGGCACAATCGCAACTCTTCCCGGCGGTACGCCAAAAAGTGGTCGCCCAATTGAACGGGTATGTGAATGCGCCGGCAGTTTTGCAGCACATCAACACCTACATCGTTCCCCCCGCTTTGGGCAATCGGGCGGGGGTGCTCGGTGCAATTGCTTTGGCGCAAACCGCCTTTAATTGATACTGGTATTTTACCGTTATATTGGTATAATAGGGGTAGAGACTGCGCATTACTTTTAACAATTTTAACCGTTCAATCTTAAAACATCAAACCGGAATCTTTATGGACACATCCGCATCCACCGAATCGGCATTTGAACAGGCAAAAAAATACGGCGAAGATTTAGCCAAACTGTACGCCATCGAAAAAGCAAAACGGGTAAATCTGCAAATTAGCAACCAAAAATTGCAGGCTATTTTCAGCACCACCCCCGACGGGCTTGCCGTGCTGAACGACCGACTTGCCATACAAGAAGCCAACCCCGCATTTTGGTCGCTGGTGGAACGTCCCGTTCCCAACGGCGATGTACCGCTGGCAGACGTACTGCCCTTTGCCAACCTGCTCGACCCGCTGAAACAACCCGCCGCCGAACAAAACATCATTCAGGTAGAAGTTGACCTGCCTTTAACCAAAACAATGTGGCGCAATTTGCTGGTAAACGCCGTTCCCCTTTCGGCGGGGAATTACCACGGCTGGCTGCTCAGCGCTCACGATTTAACCGAACGCAAACGGCTGGAAAACCTAAAAAGCGAATTTATAAATATTGCCGCCCACGAACTGCGCACACCGCTGGCGGCTGTTTTGGGATTTTCTCAGGTTTTAAAAGAAACACTGGAAACCGATGACGGGCTAGCCGGACACCTGCTGAACACCATCTTGCAATCCGGCAACCGCCTGAAAGACATTATTGACGAACTCATCGAATTTGCCGACATCCGCTACCAAACCGAAACATCATCCGGCGGCGCATTGACCTTCAATCTGGTAGATACCGTCAAAACCGTGCTGGAAAACGTCCGCCGTGCCGCCGAAGGGAAAGAAATCCAAATTTTCACCGAATTTCCCCCGGCGACCGTCACCTTCACCGGCAACCGAAACATCCTGCAAGAAGCCATCCGCCACATTGTGGAAAATGCCATCACTTTTAACGACCCGGGCGGCACCGTAACCGTGCGCATCACCGATACCCCCGACACCATCACCGTCGAAGTGGAAGATAGCGGTATCGGCATCGCCCAAAAAGAACAAACCAAAATTTTCGACAAATTCTATCAGGTGGAAGAACATCTCACCCGCTCGGTGGGCGGGCTGGGGCTGGGGCTGGCAATTGCCCAGCGCGGCGTGCAATTGCACAACGGCGATATTACCGTGCGCAGCACACTGGGCGAAGGCAGTTGTTTCACCATTACCCTGCCCAAAACCCAAACCGCCGGCACCGGCGATACCGAAATCGGACTGCGAGACGACTTCCACCAAACATTGGCGCTGGGCAAAGATTTCGCACGAGTGGTCGCTTCCGAACGGAAATTGGCACAAATTTTGCAGCAGTATCAATCAATGGCGCAATCGTTGCGCACCGCACTGGAAAACAACGCCTCTCGCGACGAATTGCTGGCAATTTTGAACCGTACCGCACCCGATACCGCCAACAACGCGGAGTAACCAGCTATGGCAACCGAACATCCGGGCATTGAGCAAGACCTGAAAACCGTCATCCGTCAGTGGAGCCGCGAAAAACTGGAAATATACGCCATCAGCCTGACAGAAGCGATGACCGAAAAGCGGCGCAAACTCGCCGAACTATCGTCGCTGTACGAAACCACACAAGCGTGGCTGCAAGGGTTAACGCTGGTGGAAGAAATCGGGCAGCATCTTTCCGCCACGCTAAAATTGGAAGAGGTGCTGGAATTGTTGCTGCGCCGCGTCAGCGACGCCCTCAACGTTACCGACGGTTCCATCCTTTTTGTGGACGAACCGTCGGGCGATTTGATATTTCAAACATCGTTGGGCGCAATTTCAAAAGATGTGCGCCCGTTCCGCATCCCCAAAGGCGAAGGCATCGCCGGCGAAGTGGCTGAAACCGGCGTTCCCATCCGGGTAGATAACGCCCAAGAAGATGCGCGCCATTTCCGCAAAATTGATGAAGACACCGGCTTTCTCACCCGTTCAATTTTATGCGTGCCGCTGAAAACCCGCGAGCGCATCATCGGCGTGATTGAAGTTTTTAACAAACGTACCGGACCGTTCACCGAACAAGACCAACTGCTGCTGTCCTCTATCGCCAATTATGCCGCCATTGCCATTGAAAATGCGCGGCTGCACCAAAGCGTGCTGACCGAAAAAGACCGCGTGCTGCAAGCGCAAGAGCGCGTCAGCCGAGAGTTACAGCGTGATTTGCACGACGGACCCACCCAACTGGTTGCCGCGCTGGAAATGAGTATTGAATTTTGCCAAAAAGCGCTGGAAAAAGACCCGTCGCTGGTGAAAGCCGAGTTGGAAAATATGGCGCGCATCACCCGCAAAGCCACGCATCAAATGCGCACCCTGCTGTTTGAACTGCGCCCACTGGTGCTGGAAACTCAGGGGCTGGTTGCCGCTCTGCAATCGCTGGTGGAACGGCGGCAAGTGGAAGAAAAAACCCGTTTGCATCTGCACATTCACGCGCACAACCCCGGCAAACAAATTTCGCGGCTGGCATATAAAATCGAAAGCGCCCTTTTCGCCATTGTGCAGGAAGGGGTGAATAACGCGCTGAAACACGCTCACGCCGACAATATTTTCATCACCCTGACCGAACGCGACGGGTATTTAACCGTTACCGTGCTGGATGACGGATTGGGCTTCGATGCGGCAAATATCAACAACAACTATGAACAGCGCGGCAGTTATGGCATGATAAATATGAAAGAACGCGCCGAAGTTGCCGGCGGCACACTCAACATCAAATCTGCGCCGGGCGCAGGCACGGAAATTCAGGTAACGGTGCCAATTCGTGCGCCCGCACAGGCATAATTGCCCGACACCCCCCGAAGGACGGCACGAATGAGCACCCGCAGTTGTCGCGTTGGCTTGCACGGCAGAAACGATATTCGCTTTGCCGAACTGGATTACCAACTTATCCGCAATGCCAACATCGAAACCCTGAAAATGATGGGGCAAACCCACCCCGATGTTTTTCGGCGCATCAAAGCCGAAAACCCCGACATCGAATTTATC
>CAYPNZ010000200.1:0-5890 GCA_964411845.1 uncultured Anaerolineaceae bacterium | reverse complement strand
AATCCGGGTCATCGGGGAAGAATTTGTTCGGCAGGTACAGCACGCCTTTACACACAAATTGCTGCCGCGGCGAAACCGTTTTTTCTTGCAGTGCGCCGGCGGCAACCACCAATTTAAAGGTTGAACCGGGCGGATACAGCCCGCCGATGGCTTTGTTTACCAACGGTGTTCGTTTGTCTTCGGCAAGCAAACTGTATTCTCTGGCGGAAATGCCTTCGGCAAACAAGTTGTTGTCGTATGTCGGCAGCGATACCATCGCCAGAATTTCGCCGGTTTGGGCGTTGAGCACCACTGCCGCACCGGATTGACCGGGCGAGTCGTCAATGGCGGTTTGCAGCGTGTCGGCAACAAATTTTTGCAAACCGACATCAATGGTCAGGGTTAAATTGTTGCCCGGTTCTGCCTCTCGGGTGGTACCGACGGTTTTAATTTTTCGCCCGGTAACATCCACTTCAACCAGTTCTTCCCCTTTTGAGCCGTGCAATTCCTTTTCATAACTGGCTTCAACCCCCACCAGCCCCACATCGTCATTGGGGTTGTAGGTTGGGGCGGGGTAACGGTCGGTTTGCGCCGGCGGAATGGGTCCCACATATCCCAAAATATCGGCGGTCAGCGCGCCGGTCAGATATTCTCGTTTTGAGGCGGTTTGCACAAACACGCCCGGAAAGTTCAGCCGGTTTTGTTCGATGGTGGCGGCGGCAGCGGCGGGAATATCGGTGGCAACAATAACCGGCTGGTACGGCGCAAAAGGCGGGGCGCTTTCTACCGCGTCTTGAATGCCTTTTGGTGCGCCGGAAAGTTTGCGGCTGCGGGTGTTTCGCACCTGCCGACCGGGCAAACGGGTATATTCGTGGTGCAAAAACGACCGGAAATACGCATTGTGGCTGGGCACGTTGCGCATACCGCTGTTGGTAATGGGCAAGCGCAGCAGGTCGGCAAGTTGGGCGAATACCTCGGCGCGGGCGGTGGTATCTTCCGGCAGGTAGGCGGGCACAATTGCCACATCGAATATCGGGCGGTTGCGCACCAGCAAATTACCGTTTCGGTCGTAGATTATGCCGCGCGGCGCGTCAATTTCCTCTGTTTGAAAACGGTTGCGGTCGGCGAGTTGGCGATATTTGCCGCCTTCAAAAACCTGCAATCGCCACAATTGCCCGATAAAAACCAAAAAAACGAGAACGATGGTTGCTTGAAATATGAGAATTCTAAACTTTACCTGATAATCCGTCACCGTTTTTGCGACACACTTACAAGCATTATACTCGATTTTTTACAGAATTTCAATAGGTGAACCATACTATATATTGTGGTTGTACATTAAAAATATGCCAGATATGGGTATTTTTTGAAAAACCCAAAAATTCACAGCGTAATTTCATCGCGTTGGGCGGTTTGTTTTGCCCATTGAAAAAGCGGGTATAGCAGCATCATCACCACCAAATTCAGCAGCCCCGCCGAAACGATGAGCCGCAGCAGCGTGCCGCTCCATACAACGGGTCTGCCCAGCAGTTGCTCAAGCAGCAGAGTTGTCACATCGAACCCGATGCTGTATGGCAGAATCAATGCCACGGGCAGCAGTACCGCCGACGGCGCAAACCGGTCGTACCAAAAATTGGCGGTGGCGGCAACTGCCAGCATACCGGCGGTGAATACCCCGAACGGCGCGCTTGAAAAAATATCCAGCAGCAAACCCGCCAAAAATGCCCAACCGATGGCTTTCGGGAAGGGGTTGAGCATGCTCCATGCTGCCACCGCCACCAGCAAAAAATTCGGATGGACGGTTTGCCATTGCAAATAGGGCGACAGCGACACCTGTGCCATGCCCAACAGTATCAATATCGCGCCGATGAAATAGCCGCTAATTTTGCCCCTCCGGCGATTGTAATTCCTGTTTGAACGGGTTTGGCTGGAAGGCAGTGATGACCAGCACCGTGTTCAAATCGCCAAAATCAACGGTGGAACGCACCCGAGCCGTTTGAAATAAATCCAAATCGCGCTGAAAAACTTCGGTAATCTGCCCGATGACCAATTTGTCGGGAAAATTGCCGCCCAGCCCGGAAGTGAGCACCAAATCGCCGGGCGAAACGGTTTTGCCCTGTGGAATGCGCTCCATGACCAGCGTGCCGCCCAATTCGCCGTTGATGATACCCTGCACCCGCGAATTTTGCACCAGCGCATTCACCGAGCTGGCGGGGTCAATGATGAGCAGCACTTGCGAACTGTTGGGTCCCACTTGCACGACACGCCCCACCAGCCCGCGGTGGGTAACGACCGGCATATCTGTTGCCACGCCGTCATTTGCGCCCACATCAATGAAAATGGTATACAGGAAGTTGTTCGGGTCGCTGCCGATAACTTGTCCCACCACGCTGGCGGCTTCAAAATTGATACCGGGATTGTTGCGGGTGTAATTGAGCAATTGGCGCAGCCGCTCGTTTTCGCGTTCCAACTCTTTCAGTTGGATGTTTTCAATCAGCAGGCGGTTGGCTTCGGTTTTTAGGGTGTTGTTTTCGGCGATGAGTTGGGCAACGGTTTGCTGCTGTTCCGATAGTTTTTCGGCGCGCCGGGCGGCATCGGTGACCGCCGATTCGGCAGGTTGGAAAACGGTTTGCAGCGCCAATCGCACCCCGCTCATATAACCCAGCCGGTCAAGCGCAAAACCTAAAATTATCAGCGCCGCAAAAATTGCCAGCAATAAACCCTGTCGGTTTTGATTTTCCATAAATGACTCTATTGAAAAAAGGGGTTCAAATTAAACCACAGAGGCACAGAGAAAAATAAGGTTTGAGAGCCAAAAATTTGAGGGCACATACAAATTCCCCGATGAATTTGATCTTTTTCTCAAAAACATTCAAAACTCCGTGTCTTTGTGTCTCTGTGGTGAAAAATCGATCTTTTTTCAGGCGAGTCGTGGTGTGCTTCCAGCCCTACAAATTTTGCCGGTTGCCGATTTCCACGTTCAAATCGGCGATGAGCCGTTCCATTTGCGCCGGGGTTTCGGTGGAAATGTGAAAAACCGACGGCGCGTCCCCGTCTTTTTCCGGCGAAAGATACAATTTCAGCGCGGGATGGGGACGGGTGCCGAAATGCAGCCAGCCGCGTTCCAGCCGTTGCACCCGGTCGGCGGTGAAAAAACTGTACCACCAGCCGGTTTCCGCGCCCGATGATTGTGCCAGCAGAAATTGGCGCGTGCGGGCAATTGACACCATCAGCACCCGCTCGCGGGTTTCAAATGTTTGGTAGAACGCATTTTCGTGCACAAAATAGCGTTCTTTTCCCCCCACACCGAACCGACCCGACACGAAAATCGGAATTTTTTCGGGGAAGGGCAGCGGCTGCGGCGCAATTGTGCTGAAATCGGGTGCGGTTGACGGCGAAAAATGCAGATACCCGCGTCGGCGCGTTTGCCACAGGGCAAAAAGCGCGGTCACGCTGAAAATAACGGTTATCGCCAGCGCAATATTTCCGCCGGGGATGATGCCGGTGAATGCCGCCACCGGCAGCGCAATCAACGCCAGCACGCTCCAGCGCAGCAGCGTCCATCCTCCCAAATAGTGCCGCTGCAACCGGTATACCCACCGATTCCATCCGCCGCGAATTGAGAACTTCATTTTACCCCGTCTGCGCCCGCAGCGCATCAAGTTGGCGCAGTACCGCTTTTTTTGCCGTGCCGCCGATGCTCTGGCGGCGTTCCACCGCATTTTCAAAATCGAGCCAATCGTGCACATCGCGGTCAAACAGCGGCGAAATGGTTTTCAGTGCCAGCAGTGGCAGCGACCACAGCGGTTGAGCGGTTTCAATGGAAAGTTGTACCACTTTGCCCACCACTTCGTGCGCTTCGCGGAAAGGCAATCCTTTCTCAACCAAATAATCCGCCAATTCTGTTGCCAGCAAATGGCTGGACATGGCATTGTACATCCGCTCGCGGTTGATTTTTAGCGTGCGGATGACCCCCGCTGCAATGGGCAGGGTCATTGCCAACGTGTCCACCGTGTCGAACAGCGGCTCTTTATCTTCTTGCATATCTTTATCATAGGTGGACGGCAGCCCTTTCAGCGTGGCGAGAAACCCGCTGTAATTGCCGAAAATGCGTCCCGTTTTGCCGCGAATCAGTTCCAGCGAATCGGGGTTTTTCTTTTGCGGCATCAGGCTGGAACCGGTGCTGTATGCGTCCGATATTTCGATGAAGCCGTATTCGGTGCTGCTGAAAATGATGAGGTCTTCCGCCAGCGAGCTGAGATGGGTTTGGGTGAGGGTTGCCCAGTGCAGAAAATCGGCGAGGTAATCGCGGTCGGCGACGGCATCCATACTGTTGGCGGAAACCGCGGCGAATCCCAGTGTTTCGGCGAGAAATTGGCGGTCAACGGGCAGGGGATTGCCCGACAGCGCGCCGCTGCCCAGCGGCAGCACGTTGGTTTCGCGCGCTACCGCATCGAGCCGCGCCAAATCACGGGCGAATTTCCAGCCGTATCCCAGCAGCCAATGGCTGAAACGCACCGGCTGCGCCTGTTGCAAATGGGTGTAACCGGGCATCAACACCTCAATTTGAGCGGCGGCGGTGTCGGCAATAGCGGTGATGAGTGTTTGCAGCCGAGTGCGCAGCGATGCAATTTCGCCGCGCAGCCACAAGCGGGTGTCGGTGGCAACTTGGTCGTTCCGCGACCGCCCGGTGTGCAGTTTGCCCGCCACCGCACCGACCAGTTCTTTCAGGCGGCGTTCCACGGCGGTGTGGATGTCTTCATCGCCGGCGGCAGTGGTGAAGGTGCCGTCGGCAAATTCGGCGTGTACCTGCTGCAAGCCGTTCAGCAGGGTTTCCAGTTCGGCAGGGGAAAGGATGCCCGCTTTTTCCAGCGCGCGGGCGTAGGCTTTGCTGCCGGTAATGTCGGCATCCCACAAGCGGATATCGAATGGAAGGCTATCGTTGAAAGCGCGCATCAGCGCGTCGGTGGTTTCGGTGAAGCGTCCGCCCCAAAGCATATTCATTGGAAAATCCTTTCGGTGTGAAAAAAATAAAGCAAAAAACCCCCGGCAGAGTCGAGGGTTATATGCACATAAAAATGGGGTTGGTACGGTTGTTAGCGCGCGCTTTGCGGCGTGCGGTAGCGATATACCAGCCGTCCGCGGTCCATATCGTAGGGCGTCAGTTCCACGCGCACGCGGTCGCCGAGCAATACCCGGATATAGTATTTCCGCATTTTGCCGGACAGATGCGCCAGCAATTTATGCCCGTTATCCAATTCCACCCGGAAGGTGGCGTTGGGCAACGCTTCTACTACGGTACCTTCAACAATTAATCGTTCTTGTTTTGCCATTTAGTTCCTTAAACTCCTACAAATACTGCTAAAAACACGACACGGAACAAGCGCCCCCTTCCGTGTCTCCTGTCCTTTTCTCCCAAATTGAGGAACACCCACAGTGTTCTCCAGAAACCGTAATCGGCAGGCACTTGATCTGGAGAAAAGCACTTACAATGCGATTGTAGTGGAAAACACATAAACTGTCAATAATAGCATGTATGTTTCGCCGAAATCGGCTCGCAAATGCCGCTAATTTTTTGCACACACTTTAAGCGGTGCTATAATCAGGCGGGAAAAACAATATGTATGGACAGACCCGCAATTTTCCAAAGTTAAAAATAATCCAATCAATCCAAAGGAGGGTTATGTGAAATTACACGAATATCAAAGCAAACGCATCTTTGCAAAATATGGGGTTCCCATCCCCAATGGCGAAGTTGCGACCACCCCCGCCGAAGCCAAAGCAATCGCCGAGAAACTGGGCGGAAAAGTCGTTGTGAAAAGTCAGGTGCTGGTTGGCGGACGCGGGAAAGCCGGTGGCGTAAAACTGGCGAATAACCCCGCCGAAGCGGAAGCCGTTGCCCAAAAGATTT
>CAYPNZ010000199.1:0-5890 GCA_964411845.1 uncultured Anaerolineaceae bacterium | reverse complement strand
TACGTTTTACGCATCGCCAATAACCAATTCCCGCACATCCGCCACGGCGCCGGCGATGGCGCTGGCGGCGGCGGTGAGCGGGCTGGCGAGGAAGGTTCGCCCGCCGGAGCCTTGTCTGCCTTCAAAGTTGCGGTTGCTGGTGGAAACGGCATACTGCCCCGGCGAAAGTTGGTCGCCGTTCATGGCGATGCACATGCTGCACCCGCTTTCGCGCCATTCCGCGCCCGCTTCGATGAAAATTTTGTCCAGCCCTTCCGCTTCCGCCTGCATTTTTACCTGCTGCGAGCCGGGCACAACCAGCATGCGCACGCCGGGGGCAACTTTTCGACCCTTCAGCACCGATGCCGCCTGCCGCAAATCGTGCAGGCGCGAGTTGGTGCAACTGCCGAGAAAAACCACATCCACCGGATGACCGAGCAGTTTTTTGCCGGGCTGTAACTCCATATAATCGAGTGCTTTTTGCAGCGATTGCCGCGCGCTGACATCGGCAATATCCGCCGGGTCGGGGATGGTGTCGGTGATTTTCATACCCATACCGGGGTTGGTGCCGTAGGTTATCATCGGGGTCAGGTCGTCGGCATTCAGGGTGACGGTGCTGTCATACGTTGCGCCGTCATCGGTGCGGAGTTGCCGCCATTGCGCCACCGCCGCATCCCATGCCGCGCCCTGCGGCGCCAGCGGACGGTTCGCCAAAAATTCAAAGGTGGTATCATCCGGGGCGACCATGCCGGCGCGCGCGCCCCCTTCAATGGACATATTGCAGACGGTCATCCGTTCTTCCATGCTCAAACTGCGGATGGCGCTGCCGGTATATTCCACCACGTGTCCCGTGCCGCCGCCGATACCGATTTTGGCGATGATTGCCAGAATGATGTCTTTGGCGGTGACGCCGGGCTGCAGGGTGCCATCCACGCGGATTTCCATGGATTTCGGCTTGTGCTGCAACAGCGATTGCGTCGCCAGCACGTGTTCGATTTCACTGGTGCCGATGCCGAACGCCAGCGCGCCGAATGCGCCATGGGTGGCGGTGTGACTGTCGCCGCAAACAATGGTCATCCCCGGTTGGGTTGCACCGAGTTCGGGTCCAATGACATGCACAATGCCGCGGTTGGGGCTGTCCATACCCATCAGCGGAATGCCGAATTCGGCGCAGTTTTTTTCCAACTGCGAAATTTGGTTGATGACCATCACATCGGTGATGGGCACATCGGGCGGGGTGGTGGGAATGCCGTGGTCCATCGTTGCCAGCGTTTGCGACGGGCGGCGCACGGTGAGTCCTTTTTCGCGCAAGCCGGTAAATGCCTGCGGCGAGGTCACTTCGTGCACCAAATGGAGGTCAATGTACAGCACGGCAGGGTTGCCGTCTTCGTGAACCACAACGTGGTTGTCCCAGATTTTTTCAAACAGTGTGCGAGGAGTATTGGTCATTGATTTTTAGTCCTTGGTTTTTAGGTTTGAAAGATGAGATTGGTTATTGGAAATTGGCGATTCAAAATTCGCGCCGCGACAAATCTCCAATTACCAATCACCAATTACCGGTTCGCCTGCCCAATCACCGCCGATTGTTCTTCGCGGGCGGCGAGCATTTTGTTGAGCGCGCTCATATAGGCGCGGGCGCTGGCGACCACAATGTCGGTGCTGGCGCCGTGACCGCTGAACGTGCGGGTTTGGGTTCTGCCCGTTTGCGGGTTGGTGCGGTCGGATGCGCCACCGTTTTCCGGCTGAATGCGGATGGTCACTTCGCCGAGCGAATCAATCCCTTCCGTTACCGCTTTCACCACAAACTCGGTCAGGGTGTTCGGTTCGCCCACAATGCGGTTGATGGCTTTGTAAACGGCGTCAACGGGTCCCGTGCCGATGGCGGCATCTTCCAATTCCGCGCCGTTGGGGTCAATCAAACTGACGGTGGCGGTGGAACGGGTATGGTCGCCGCAGGTAACGTGCACATATTGCAATTTCCAAAATTCGGGCGGCTGGTAAATTTCATCGGTGATGATGGCTTCCAAATCGGCATCGGTGACCACCTTCTTTTTATCGGCAATCCGTTTGAAGCGCTCGAAGGCTTGGTTCAACTCGTCTTTGGTCAAATCGCCGTAACCCAATTCTTCCAGCCGCACTTTAAAAGCGTGTCGCCCGGAATGTTTGCCCAGCACCAGTGAACTTGCCGCCAGTCCGACCGTTTCGGGACGCATAATTTCATAGGTGCTGTGGTGTTTCAGCATGCCATCCTGATGGATGCCCGCTTCGTGGGCAAACGCATTCGCGCCCACAATGGCTTTATTCGGCTGAACGGGGATGCCGGTATAGGCGCTGACCATGCGGCTGGCGCGGGTAATTTGGGTGGTATCAATATTGGTGGTAACGGGGAATTGCTGCGGGCGGGTGGCAATTGCCATCACCACCTCTTCCAAACTGGTGTTGCCCGCGCGCTCGCCGATGCCGTTGATGGTTACTTCCACCTGCCGCGCACCGTTTGCCACACCCGCCAGCGTGTTCGATGTTGCCAGCCCCAAATCGTTGTGGCAGTGGGTTGACCAAACGGCGTTTTCCGCGCCGGGGGTATTTTCAATCAGATAGCCAATCAGCCAGCCGAATTCTTCGGGGGTGGTATAGCCAACGGTATCGGGAATGTTGATGGTGGTTGCGCCCGCTTTGATGGCTTCGCCGAGTACCACCGTCAGAAATTCGGGGTCGGAACGCCCGGCATCTTCCGGCGAAAATTCGATGTCGTCGCACAGCGATTTGGCATACGATACCGCTTCAATAACCTGCTCGATGCACGCTTCGCGGTCAATTTTCAATTTGTGTTTCAGATGGATGTCGGACGTTGCCAAAAAAGTGTGGATGCGATGGCGCGGGGCGGCTTTCACCGCGTCATACGCGCGTTTGATGTCTTCTTTGCGGGCGCGCGCCAAGCCGGCGATGGTCATCGGCTGCCCGGATTTGCGCCCTTCGGTGAGGGGACCCACTTCTTCCGCGATGCGGCGGACGGCTTCAAAATCGCCGGGGGAGGCGATGGGGAAACCGGCTTCGCACACGTCCACCCCCAGGCGGGACAGTTGCCGCGCAATTTCCAGTTTTTCATCAATATTCAGGGTTGCGCCGGGGCTTTGCTCGCCGTCGCGCAGAGTCGTATCAAAAATAATCAGGGTATCTTTTTGTACGGGTACGGGTACATCTGTTTCCATTTTTTATTCTCCAAAATCCGGTAGGACATTGGTTATTGGAGATTAGCGATTAGAGATTTTTGAATCTCCAATCACCAATCTCCAATAACCGTTTTACAGCCAATTTTTCCGACAGTTTTATCCAAAGGTCACTCAAATCATTAAGGTCACTTTCCAATGGATGCCTCCTTTTGGGATTGTCAGCGGTCAGTTGTCAGCGGTCAGTTATCAGTTATCAGTTGTCAGTTGTCAGCGTCGGCACTGACGGCTAAACGCTGACGGCTGATTGCTGACAACCAATTACTGACAACCGATAACCGACCACTGAAAACCAAAAACTAATCTTCCACTTCGACCGCGCCGAGCCATGCCATCATGCCGCGCAGTTGTTTGCCCACCTGCTCGACTTGGCTGCTGCGGGCTTGGCGGCGACGCTCGTTGAACCATTTGCGCCCGGTGGCGTTTTCTTCAATCCATTCTTCGGCGTATGCGCCGCTGCGGATGTCTTCCAGCATTTGTTTCATCGCCTTTTTGGTTTCATCGGTGATGATTTTCGGTCCGCCGGTGTAATCGCCGTGCTCGGCGGTATCGCTGACGCTGTAACGCATGTAACTCAATCCGCCCTGATAAATCAGGTCAACGATGAGCTTCATTTCGTGGACGGTTTCAAAATAGGCGATTTCCGGCTGGTAGCCCGCTTCAACCAGCGTGTTGAACCCGGCTTCCATCAACGCGGAAATGCCGCCGCAGAGGATGGCTTGCTCGCCGAAAAGGTCGGTTTCGGTTTCTTCGGCGAAGGTTGTTTCGATGATGCCGGCGCGTCCGCCGCCGATGGCGCAGCCGTATGCCAGCGTGGTTTCTTTCGCTTTGCCGGTGTAATCCTGCTCTACCGCCAGCAAACAGGGCGTGCCCATCCCTTCGACGAAAACTTCTCGCACGCGGTGACCGGGCGCTTTGGGGGCAATCATGCTCACATCCACAAAATCGGGGGGCACAATCTGCCCGAAACGGATATTGAACCCGTGTCCGAACATGAGCATATCGCCCGGTTTCAAATTGTCTTTGATGGATTCTTCGTAAATTTTGCGTTGTTTGGTATCGGGAGTGAGCATCATAATGATGTCCGCTTCGGCGGCGGCATCTGCCACCGATTTGACGGTCAGCCCGTCGGCTTCGGCTTTGGCGCGGCTTTTGCTCCCTTCGTGCAGACCCACGCGCACATCAAAACCGCTGTCTCGCAGGTTTTGGGCATGCGCGTGCCCCTGACTGCCGTAGCCAATCACGGCGATTTTTCGTCCTTCCAACAGTGACATATCTGCATCTTTGTCGTAATAAATGTTTGCCATGGGTTTTCTCCTTTTTTGGCGGTTGTAAAGTTGGTTTTTTTGTATTTAGCGGTCAGCGGTCAGTTGTCAGCGGTAGGGTATGGTTGACCGACCGCTGAATGCTGAACGCTGAATGCCGACAACTGCCCGCTACCCCGCTACACCTTCGCCGCGTATTTGGCATACGATGTCGGGTCGCGGGGGGTAACCACGCCGCGGGTCATTGCCAGCGCGCCGGTGCGTGCCATTTCGATGATGCCGAACGGTTTGAGCATATCTGCCATTGATGAAATTTTGTCCGCGTCGCCGGTAATTTCCACAATCAGCGACTCGGTGGCAACATCCACAATGCGGGCGCGATAGATGTCGGTGATGTTCATAATTTCGGCGCGTTTGGTGGCATCTGCCCGCACTTTGATGAGCGCGGTTTCGCGCACCACCACCGGCTGGTCGGTTACATCGTCCACCTCAATCACGTTGATGAGTTTCAGCAAGTTTTGGCGCACCACATTGCGGCGCAATGCCTCTTCCTCATCGGTGACGATGGTCATGCGCGAAATGCCGGGCGTTTCGCTGTGCCCCACCGCCAAACTTTCGATGTTGAAATTTCGGCGACGGAAGAGGCTGGCAACACGATTCAACACGCCGGGTTTATCTTCTACCAGAGCAATCAGTGTTTGTTTCATTTGGATTATCTTCCTTTCTGTTATGCGGTCGGGCGGCGAATCATTTCGTGCAAATCCGCACCGGCGGGAACCATGGGGTAAACCATATCGTGCTGTTCCACCACAAATTCAATCAGCGACGGACCTTTGTGCGCGCGGGCTTTTTGCAGCGCGTCCAGCGTGTCTTCTCGCCGGGTCACGCGCAAGCCCTGCATCCCATACGCTTCCGCCAGTTTCACATAATCCGGGCTGAGGATGGGGGTTTCGGCATAACGTTCATCGTAAAAAAGTTGCTGCCACTGCCGCACCATCCCCAAATAGCCGTTGTTGATGATGCAAATGTTGATGTTCAAGTTTTCCTGCACGGCGGTCATCAACTCGGTGATGGTCATTTGGATGGAACCGTCGCCAACCACCACCCACACATCTTGTTCATCCGGCGCACCGATGCGCGCCCCGATGGCGGCGGGCAGGCTGAACCCCATCGTGCCCAACCCGCCGGAGGTGATGAGCGTGTGCGGTTTTTCGTGCTTGAAGTATTGCGCTTCCAGCATTTGGTGCTGCCCCACATCGCTGACGATGATAGGGTTGCTATCTTTTGAGAACCGCCACAGGTCGAAAATGGCTTGTGCCGCGCGGAAAATGCCGTCTTCGGTGTGGATGATGTCGCGCTGGCTGCTGTCTTCTTGCCAATCGCGGATGGTTCCCAGCCATTCGGCGCGGTCAACCGCTT
>CAYPNZ010000198.1:0-5906 GCA_964411845.1 uncultured Anaerolineaceae bacterium | reverse complement strand
TCAAAACTGAGCACCTCGGCTAAATTTATGATTGGTTTAGCCGGTATGGGAACACTGCTCGGCGGGTGGGGCATCATCGGGCAACAAGCCGCAGCAGAAAAATCTGCCGCCCCGCAGCCCGTCACCACACCGACACAATCTTCGGTAGCGGCATACCGCATCCCCCCCACCCCATTGCCAACATTAACGCCATTACCAACCCTGCCGCCCATCCCGACACTGGTACCGATTATGGTGGACATTCCCACCCCGGCACCGAAAACCAACGTGGTCGGCACGGAAAATACCGGAAACGCCGGTGTAACCGTCAGTGTTCCCGCCATGCCAACGTTGGCACCGCTGCCGGCAATGCCCGCCCCGCCGCCACCACCGCCCGCCGTATCCCGTCCCGCACCCGCCGGCGGCGGAAACACAACCACCGGCTCGTAACACTGTACGTCCTGTCGGGGCGATATGTTGTCGCCCCGACATTTCTCACCGGACCCTTTCAAAACTTTGGTAACATATCATTTCGCAATGACAAACTGAACAGAAACGGATTTTTTTATGAATTGGCATTGGAACGGTTACGGCTTCAAAGCGATGGGCACGCGCGTTTACATTTGGTTTTACAGCCCCCATCCCAATAGCAGTGAAATTCTGCAAGACATTCAATCAACTTTTAACAGCGTGGAACGGCGATTGAGTCGCTTTTTGCCCCACAGCGAATTATCGCTGTTGAACCGCAGTGCTACCCCCGAATTTCGCGCCAGCCCGACGCTGTTCAGCGTGATGGAAACGGCAAAATGGGCAACAACCGTCACCGGCGGTATGTTCGACCCCACAATTTTAGACGCGCTGGAACGCGCCGGATACGACCGGAGTTTTGAAACCATCGCCGGCGAACACACCCCGGTGGTTCAGCCGCTGCCGCATACCCGGCGGTGGCAATCTGCGCCGATAGATTTGGACGCGGCAACCCGCACCATCATCAAACCGCACGGGGTAAAAATAGACTTGGGCGGCATCGGCAAAGGGTGGACGGTTGACCGCGCCGCCGACCGTTTGGCGGGCAATGCCCCGTTTTTGGTGAATGCCGGCGGCGATTTGTACGCCTATGGTGCACCTCCGAACCGGTCGGCGTGGGCAGTGGATATTCCCCACCCGCGCCGTGCCGGGCAAACCGTTGCTCGCCTGCAAATAGCCAATCGCGCCGTTGCCACATCAAGCATCGCCCGGCGACAATGGCGGCGCGGCAACATCCGGCTGCATCATCTGATTGACCCGCGCACCGGTCGCCCTGCCGATACCGATGTGGTATCGGCAACGGTGGTTGCCCGGCGCACCGTCATCGCCGAAGTGCTCGCCAAAACCGCCGTCATTCTCGGAGCACGTGACGGACTTTCGTTTTTGGAAGCAATCCCGGATGTGGCGGGCTTGTTAATTACCGCAGACGACCGCATTTTAACCACCCCGCCTATGGAACAGTATATCGGCGCGCCAAATGACTCGCCCCAACGCATATCGAAAGATGAAAAACGGGAAGATTTAAGATACTTTTAACATTGGCATAACATTACATTAACCATATCTCGCAAAAACCTGATACACTGTGAACATCAATTTTTTACAGGAGTTTTTATGACCACGTCATCTTCTATTTCAACAAATACATTTATTTCGGAAGTTACAAGTTTATTGGCGGGTATTTTTTTGGGTATTGTTGCCGCCGCCATCGTGTTGGTACTCATTATTTCCGACAGCACCGCCACCATTGCCCCGCTGCTCAACGGGTTGAACGGTATACTCCCCGCCGACATTCAACTGACGCTGTCCACGCAATTGCAAGCCATGGGCATTCCGCTGGTTGGCGACAGCCCGGCATACTGGTATTTGGCGCGCACCTCGGCGTTAATCGGCTATTTTTTTGTGTGGCTGTCAATGATATGGGGTTTATTGCTGTCAACCAAAATTGTAAAATCTCGCGTTTCACCGGCATTGACATTCAGCACCCACGAATTTTTGTCGCTGATGGGGTTGGGATTTGCGCTTTTCCATACTTTCATTTTACTCGGCGACAACTATTTGAATTTCAGTTTGGTTGATGTGCTGCTGCCGTTTCACGCCACATTCAAACCGGGATTGGTTGGTGTGGGCATCATCAGCCTGTATTTATATGCCCTGCTGACCGCCAGTTTTTACGTTCGCAAACGTATCGGGCGGAAATTATGGCGCACGCTGCACTATGCTACTTTTGTGCTGTACATAATGGTCACCGCTCACGGATTGCTCATCGGTACCGACAGCGCGCTCACCGTGGTGCGGACGATGTATCTTTCGGCGGCAGCCAGTGTGCTGTTTTTGGTATACTATCGTATTTTAACGACATCTCGCCGGACAGTGCGAACCGTATCGTCTGCCAAGTGAATAAAGAATAGAACACAGACTAACACGGATGGCAGGGACTCGCGCAGATTAATTTGCGGCATCTGCATTCTATTCAACCTGTGGCTGAACAGTTAATCTTCAAAAAGGAAAAACTATGTCAAAACGAACACCCGCCACCAAAAAACTTCCCCGTTGGGTAACATGGTTTGTTGCCGGCGCATTGTTGGTCATCGTATTTGCCAGTGGCGCGCTGGCGTTGAGTGTCCATCTGGAAAATAACGACCGGTTTTGTGCCAGTTGCCACACAAACCCCGAAACAACTTTTGTTGCCCGCACCACCCAACCGCCCACCGACCTCGCTTCGGCACACGCCGCCGAGGGTGTCGGGTGCATCCAGTGCCACAGCGGTGCGGGCAAAGCAGGCAGAGCCGACGCGCTGAAACTGGGGGCGCACGATTTGGCGGCATTCGTCAGCCGAAACTATCCTCAACCCGCCAAACTCACCCACCCTATCCCCGATGACAATTGCTTAAAATGCCATAGCAACATCGGGCAGTCGCAGTCTTTTGAAAACCATTTTCACGTGCTGTTGCCGCGCTGGCAGCAGGCGCAGCCAACCCAAGCCGCCACCTGCGTTGATTGCCACAGTGCCCACACCACCGACGGCAGACCGGACATCGTGTGGGTTAGCATTGAACCCACCCAAAAACAGTGCAACGGCTGCCACCGCGTTATGGGTGACTGATTTCATTTGTATAATTACCAATATCGAGCATAATTATTTGCAACCACTCATCATCGGGAGTTTTTTATGTCTTTCCGCACCATCTTAAAATATCTCGGCGTAACACTTGCCGTTGCCGTTGCAGGATTCATTCTCATTCAATTTATTCCGGTAAATACCACCAACCCGCCGGTCGTTAACGAACCCAACTGGGATTCGCCGCAAACGCGGGCTTTGGCACAACGAGCCTGTTTCGATTGCCACAGCAACGAAACAACCTGGCCCCCCTACGCCAAAATCGCCCCCGTTTCGTGGATTATCGCCAATCACGTTTCAGAGGGACGCGAAACCCTGAATTTTTCAAATTGGAAAGCCGCCCGGTCGGAAAAAGCCAACGAAGCCATCGAAGTAATTTTGGAAGGAACAATGCCGCCATTCTATTACACGGCAACGCATCCTGCCGCCCGCCTAACGCCTGCCGAAAAACAATTGCTGGTAAACGGGCTGCGCGCCACCTTCAAAAATAAAAACTAATCGCAAAACCCACAGAGCGCATTATGACAAAAACCATTTTGGTGGTAGATGATGACCCGCTCATCATCGAATCGTTAACCTACAGCCTGCAAAAAGAAAATTTTACCGTTGTGGCGTGCCAAGACGGGTTGGAAGCCGTGCAGTTGGCGCGCGAAACGCAGCCACACCTAATTGTGCTGGATGTGATGTTACCGGCTATTGACGGGTGGGAAGTGTGCCGGCGCATTCGGCGGGAAAGTGCCGTGCCGATTATTATGCTCACCGCCCGCGGCGACGAGTTTGACCGCGTGCTGGGGCTGGAAATGGGCGCCGATGACTATTTGCCCAAACCGTTCAGTTTCAGAGAATTGCTGGCACGCATCCGAGCCACGCTGCGCCGGGTTGAGTTTGAACGACAACCCCCCGCCAACCATATGCTCACCATCGGAGATATTTCGCTCAATCATACCGCCCACCAAGTTCGCAAAAACGGCGTGCTGCTCACCATGACCCAAAAAGAATACGACCTGCTTTTCACGCTGATGAGCCGCGCCGGGCAAGTGGTCAGCCGGGCAGAATTGCTGGATGTGGTTTGGGGCATAGACTGGCTGGGCGACACCCGCACACTCGATGTTCACATTCGCTGGGTGCGGGAAAAAGTGGAAGACGACCCCGGCAACCCCCGCTATATCAAAACCGTGCGCGGCGTCGGCTATCGATTCAGCACCCCACAGGATTTACCTTCGTGAAATTCGGATTGCGTGAACGGCTGATTGTAACCTATTTAATTTTAGCCATCGTGGGCGTGGGCGGCTTGTCCATCCGTTTTGCGCTGCAAGAAAAAGCCCGCATCGTTGATGCCACCGAACACGAATTGGAAACAAAAGCATTCACCATCGCCACCGCCATCGGCTCGCCGCTGGAAAAATTCACCGAAGATGAACTGCCATATACCGACTTCAAATTGGCGCTTGACCGGTTGGCGCGCACAGCCGAAGCCCGTTTAACCGTGTTAACCGTGCCGGGCGACCCCATTTACGACAGCAGCATTGATTTTCGGCAACTGGAAAACCAACGCTCGCAAATTGAGGTACAGCAGGCATTGCAGGGGGTAGAACAGCATCAAATTCGGCGTGACCCGATTTCCGGCGAAGAACGGCTGTACGCCGCCGCCATCGTTCAGCAGGAAAGTTCGCCGCAGGGCGTGGTGCAACTTTCCATCCCCACCGCCCCGATGCAGGCACAAATTCGGCGCGAATGGCTGACGCTGGCAGGTTCCGCCTTAGCCATTATCGCCGTAATTGTGGTTGCCAGTTGGTGGCTGGCACACTATATTCTGCGTCCCGTTTCTCAAATGCAGGCAGCGGCACACGGTTTGGCAAACGGCAATTTCGACCGGCGCATCCCCGATAAAGGGTCGGACGAACTGGCTGACCTTGCCCGCACCTTCAATTACATGGCATCGCAATTGAATGAAATGCTCGTTAAACAACGGCTTTTTGTTGCCAACGCCTCGCACGAATTGCGCACACCGCTGACCAACATCAAACTTCGCGCCGAAACATTGCTGGACGGGGCATACAGCGACCCCACGGTTTCTCACAAATTTTTACGCGACATCGAAAATGAAGCCGAACGTATGGAAAGGCTGATAAAAAATCTGCTGGCGCTGTCGCGGCTCGATATAAAAACCGAAGCGGATACCCTAACGCCCATCAAACCCTGCGCCTTTTTAAAAACAGTGGCAAACGCATTTATGCTGCAAGCCGAGCAGAAACAAATTTCGCTTTTGCTGACATGCGACAATTTACCCCCTTTCAATGCCAACCGCGAGCAACTTCAGCAGGTTTTTGATAATTTATTGAGCAATGCCCTGAAATACAGTCCCCCCGGCAGCCAAATCGAACTTTCCGCCACGGCATCTGCCACCGAAATCATTTTTACGGTCACCGATACCGGCTTCGGCATTCCCCCGCAAGATTTACCGCACATTTTCGACCGCTTCTATCGGGTTGACAAAGCGCGCACCCCCACCGCCGACCCCGGCGGCACCGGTTTGGGGTTGTCAATTGTGCAAAGCATCATCCGCGCCCACGGCGGGCAAATCAATGTAACCAGCCAACCCAAACACGGCACCACATTTACCATTCGCCTGCCCAAAAACAACGGCTCAAAATAACATCAACAAAAGTTACGCACATCGGTTGCCAACCACCCCCTTCAATACGATTCTCTCTGCGGTTGAATCCCGCCCCGAAATAAATTTCGGGGCTAAAAACATAAGCCGACTGAAAGTCGGCTT
>CAYPNZ010000197.1:5510-5914 GCA_964411845.1 uncultured Anaerolineaceae bacterium | reverse complement strand
TGAACCTTGAACTTTGAACTTGAAACCCGAAACCCTGCAACCTTGAACTTTGAACCTTGAACCCGAAACCGGAAACCAAAATGCGATACCGTCTAACCTTTACCAAAGAATATCCCGTAAAATATGTGGGACACATGGATGTGGTGCTCACTTGGACACGTGCCTTTCGGCGGGCAGGTGTGCCGCTGGCATATTCCGAAGGCTTCAACCCGCGCGCCAAAATTCAGGTTGCCGCCAGTTTACCCGTCGGCACGATGGGTAGCGCGGAATTGATGGACATCACCCTGACCGAACCGATGGCGCCCGATGAAATTCTGCAACGGGTGAATGCCACCCTGCCCACCGGCTATCGCCTGCTGGCGGTAGAAGCCATTGCCGCCGACACCCCCAAACTGCAAGCCTCG
>CAYPNZ010000197.1:0-5500 GCA_964411845.1 uncultured Anaerolineaceae bacterium | reverse complement strand
CGCTGCGGCAGGCGGAATATCGCGTCACGGTAGAAACCCATCTCTCGGCAGAAACTCTGCAAACACGCATCGAACACCTGCTGGCACAGCCGGAAATCATCCAAACGCGAATACGCCGCAAACGGGAAGAAACCTTCGACTTGCGTCCGCTGGTTTTTGAGATTGCATTGGTGGAAAAAAGGGGGGATGATGCCGTGCTGACGATGCGGCTGGCGGCGGGACAACACGGCAACGTGCGCCCCGATGCCGTGTTACACGCCCTCGGCATACAAAATACATGGGTTCAAACCGAGCGCACCAAACTGATTTTCGACATTTGACAGTAACCGCATCTACCCCTATAATTGCCTTTTGTGGTTCGTGCTCATTTGCGGTTTGTCGCACTTCCCTCTCCGGCAAATTCACCACAATGAGCAACAAACATAACCGGAAGTTGTCACGAAAATTTACAAGCCACAAGCAATTGTGGTTTTAATTTTGAGACTTGCACCCCAAATAAAGAGGTCATTATGTACGCAATTATAGAAAGCGGCGGCAAGCAATACAAAGTTACGGAAGGCGATGTGCTGGATGTAGAATTGTTGCCGGTAGATGTCGGCGGCACGGTTGAACTTGACCGTGTTTTGATGGTGCGCGGCGAAAAAGGCGCAACCATTGGCAAACCGCTGGTTGACGGCGCAAAAGTAACCGCCACCGTTAAAGAACATGGTCGCGGCAAAAAAATTATTGTTTACAAACACAAGAAAAACTACAAACGCAAACAAGGTCATCGGCAGGGGTATACCCGGCTGCTGGTAGAGAAAATCGAGGCGTAGGGAGGTTTTCCATGGCACACAAAAAAGGTGGCGGTTCCAGCCGCAATATGCACGACAGTCCGGGTCAACGACTTGGCGTGAAAAAATTCGGTGGTGAGTTGGTAAAACCGGGCAACATCATCGTTCGCCAACGCGGAACCCGATTCCTCCCCGGTAACAATGTCGGTATGGGCAAAGACCATACCATCTTTTCGTTAATTGACGGGCACGTTAAATTTGAAAACGTCAACCGCAACAAAAAACAAATCAGCGTTTACCCGGCAGAAAACCAATAATTTCCGCAAGCGGAAAACTGACAAAACAGGAAGGTTATACAGATGAAAGCAGGTATTCATCCGAAATACTACCCCGAAGCGCGCGTGATTTGCTCTTGCGGGAACACATGGACAACCGGCTCAACCGTGCCGGAAATTCGCACCGACATTTGCTCGAAGTGCCACCCCTTCTACACCGGAGAACAACGCATTGTTGACACCGCCGGGCAAGTGGAACGCTTTATGAACCGCCTGAAACGCTATAGCGCCGCAGAAGAAGATAAAGCCAAGCGACAGGCACGCGCCGCCCAAAAAGCCCGCGAAGCATTCTTAAAACAACAACTCGTTGCGCTTGATTTGCCCGACCGCATTTTCAGCATCCTGTCCGATGCAGACTTCATTACCGTGGGTGATGTGGTATCGAAATTGCAGGAAAACGAACAAGTATTCCTGGAATTGGATGGCTTCGGTCCCAAATCGCTGGAAATGCTCAAAAAACAAGCACAACAAGCCGAAGAGACTTTCATCGCAGCGCAACAACAGTAGAATAAATGGCGGTTTTGATGTATAATTCAGGGCAAACGTCAATGCGTTTGCCCTTTTATATTCCACCCGATTTTCCGCAAAAGGAGTGACAACGATGTACCACCAGTACGACGGCGGTTGGATAGAGGTTATTTGCGGCAGTATGTTCAGCGGCAAAACCGAAGAGTTGATTCGCCGCTTGCGCCGCGCCGAATATGCCCGCCAAAAAGTGCAAGTCTTCAAACCCGCCATTGATAATCGCTACGACGAAACCAATGTCAGTTCGCATACCGGCATACAAATTACCGCCCAGCCCGTAAACGACGCCGCCGACATCCGTGCCGCCGTTCAACCCGATACCGATGTGGTCGGCATTGATGAGGTGCAATTTTTGGGTTGGGATGTTATTGATTTGTGCACCGATCTGGCAGAAGCCGGCAAACGGGTCATCGTTGCCGGACTGGATATGGATTTCCGCGGCGAACCGTTCGGACCGATGCCGGTGCTGATGGCACAAGCCGAAGCCGTTACCAAATTACAAGCAATTTGCATGGTTTGCGGTGCGCCCGCCAGCCGCACCCAACGGCTGGTTAACGGCAAGCCTGCACCATACGATGCCGAAGTTATTTTTGTGGGCGCAGACGAGGCATATCAAGCCCGTTGCCGAAAATGTCACGATGTACCCGGCGCGCCGCACGGCAGCCACCACACCTAAAAGGATACTTCGATGGTCAACCTAAATTACACCACCGATATTTTACTAAAATTACTGAATACCCCCAGCCCCACCGGTAACACCGATGCCGCCGTCGCGCTGATTGAAGAAGCATTTTCCGCTCTGAAAATTGCCACCCGCCGCACCGCCAAAGGTGCACTGGTTGCCACCATTCCCGGCAAAAAAACCGATGCTCCCCGCGCGCTCAGCGGGCACGTGGATACCCTCGGCGGTATGGTAAAAGAAATCAAACCGAACGGACGACTGAAAATCAGCAATTTGGGCGGCTATTACCCCGGCAGTATCGTGGGTGAACACTGCACCATACACACCGACAGTGGCAAAACCGTCAGCGGCACGGTACTGCTCACCCGGCAATCGGTGCACATTCACAAAATCGACGACATCCACAAACAAGCAACCGAACTGCAATGCCTTGAAATTCGGTTGGATGCGCGCACCACTTCCGCCGCAGAAACCGCGGCGCTCGGCATCTGCGTGGGCGATTTTATCAGTTGGGAACCGCGTGCCCTCCTCACCGAAACCGGTTTCATCAAATCTCGCCATTTAGACGACAAAGCCGGCGTGGCGGCAATACTCGGCGCGGCAGAAATGCTTGTGCGCAAAAACATCACCCCCGCACAAACAACCCACTTTTTCATCAGCACCTATGAAGAAGTCGGGCACGGAGCGGCAACAGGCATCCCCGCAGACGTAACGGAACTGCTGGTGGTAGATATGGGTGTTGTGGGCGAAGGGCAAACCGGCGATGAATTCAGCGTTAGCATCTGCGCCAAAGACAGCAGCGGACCCTATAACCTGCAATTGCGGCGGCGACTGGTATCGCTGGCACAGGCGCACAACATTCCGCATCGGGTTGATGTTTTTGTAAGCTACGGCTCAGACGGCTCGGCGGCATTGCGGGCGGGGCTGGATGCCCGTGTCGGACTCATCGGTCCGGGGGTAGACAGTTCACACGCTTACGAGCGCACGCATCAAAATGCCCTGCAAGCCACCGCTGACCTGATTGCGGCATATTTGCAAAAGGATTAACCGGCACATTGGCACGCAACAAACGCAACTTTATTTTGTGGATATTCGCAATTTTGCTCGTCGGGCTTGTGGGATGCGCCCCGCAGCCAAATTACGGCATTGACCTTTATTTTTCCCCCGCATCAAATTTCGCTGAAATTGAACCGAATTACCAACCGGGAAATCTCGGCTTTTTCTGGCTGACATGGAACAACGCAGGATGGATACGGCATGCCAACATTCTGGTAGATTCCACCGTTCCGCAAAAATTGCGCAATCATTTGTTGCGTGAAGAACTGACCCAAAGTTTGGGGCTGATGAACGACTCGCCGCGTTTTCGGCACAGTATCTTTTTCGGCGGGCAAAGCAACGATACAGCCTATTTGCCCATAGACCGCCAATTGATAGCGATGCTGTATCGCCCCGACATCCAACCGAATATGACAGCGTCGGAAGTTGATGCCATTTTCGGTGAACAATATTCCGCGCAGGAAAAACGCTATTTTAAAGAAGTGGCACTGGGCGCGGAATACGGGCAAACCCGCGCTGAAATCCGCAAATGGCGCACAGATATTCCGGTTCGGGTGCACGGTTCGCCCACCCCCGATGATTTAACCGAACTGCAAAAAATCATCACCGATATTAACGATATTCTTGACGGCTTGACGGTATACATTTCGCCCCAAGATTGAAACCGGCAATCTTCTTCACCTGTATTTTCCCCGCAACAAAAAACCGGCGTGCCGTCAAATAACAACACACCGGTTCGGATAAACTCATTTTTTACGGGCGAAACAGTTCTTCTCGTGACGGGCGCGGCTGCAGGGTTACATCTACCTGTTTCGTTTCGCCATTGCGAATAATTGTCAGGGTGATGGTTTTACCGACTTCCCCTTTACGGCTCAAAAACGAAATCAAATCATCAAATGTAACAATCGGTTCATCATCCGCCGCAATAATTACATCGCCGCCGATTTGCGTGCGTGCGCCGTCGCCGGTGGTAAAGGCTTCCGTGCCGCCGCGCAGCCCCCCTTTGCCGGCGGGGCTATCGGGGTACACCTGCGCTATCAACGCGCCGTGCTGGTCGGGCGACAACCCCATCGCCTCGGCAATTTCGGGGGTCATCGAACTACCGGAAATGCCCACCCACGGGTGTTCGTATTTCCCGTTTTCAATCAAACCGGGCACAACTTTTTTGGCTAAATTGCCGGGGATGGCAAAACCCACCCCCAAAAAACTGCGTTCGCCCGAACCCAGTTGGCGCGGCACAATGGCGCTGACCACCCCAATCACTTCCCCATGAGAATCAAGCAGCGGACCACCGGAATTACCGGGGTTTACCGCCGCATCGGTTTGGATGATTTCCGGAATGCGGAAAATGCCGTTCAGCGAAGGCAAGCTGCGTCCTTTGGCGCTGATGATGCCGGTGGTGAGTGTGCCGACCAACCCAAACGGGTTGCCGATTGCCACGGCGCGCTGTCCCACTTCGATGGCATCGGAATCGCCCCACACCACCGGTACCAACTCGGCGGGGGGCACATCCACTTTTATCACCGCCAAATCGCTGTCCGCATCCGTGCCGACCACTTCCGCTTCTGTCTGCACGCCGTCAAAAAAGGTTACGGTTATTTTGGTGGCATCTTCCACCACATGGTTGTTGGTGATGATATAGCCGTTTTTGTCGTAAACAAAACCGGAACCCTGCCCCTGCGGGTTGAAAAACGGGCTGAATTGCTCGTCGGGGGGGGCGTTGGGGTCGGGCGTGGGTTGGGGCGGTTTAGAGCCGTCGGGCAGGGTGGGATGTTGAAAATTACCCAGAACCACTTCGATATTTACCACCGACGGGTTGACCCGTTTGTACAGGTTTACCAGCAACATTTCTTCCGCATCTGCCTGCGAAATAATGTCGGCGGGCACGGGGGTAACCGGCGGCGGCGTTGCGGGCGATAGCACCACAATGGCGGTGGGCGTCGGCTGGGCGGCGGAAACAGCCGCCGCTTGCGCGCGGGTGTCGGTGATTTTTGAAAAAACAACGCTGCGGGCAGGCAGCAAGGCTGCCGCAATGCCAACACAGCCGATGATGACAATTACAAAAATAGACAATGAGATGAGTATTATTTTCCGCATAAAAACCTTTCTGTATAAAATTGGAGATTGGG
>CAYPNZ010000196.1:0-5945 GCA_964411845.1 uncultured Anaerolineaceae bacterium | reverse complement strand
AACTTTTGGAAGGAATTCCTTGACCGAAAAAGTCGTATTTTTGCAAGATTATGCCCATGTCATTCCCGCGAAAGCGGGAATCCATATCTTCTCTTATGGATTCCGGATATTTCCCTGCGGGAAATTCCGGAATGACAGACTTGTGCAAGAGGTCTAATAAAAGCCGATGAAACTTTTAATTGCCACCAACAATCCGCATAAAATTGAAGAATTTCGGGAAATTTTCGCCGAATTGCCGCTGGAACTGACCTTTCCCCGCGATGAAGGTTTGGATTTTGAGCCGGAAGAAACCGGCGCAACGTTTGCGGAAAACGCCATCATCAAAGCGACCGCTTTCGCGCAGGTGTCCGGGCTGCTCACCATTGCCGATGATTCCGGGCTGGAGGTGGATGCGCTCGGCGGCGAACCGGGTATATTTTCGGCGCGGTACGGCGGCACACCGAAAGATGCGCACCGTCAACGATACGAGTTGGTGCTGGAAAAATTGCGCGATGTCCCCGACGAAAAACGCACGGCGCGGTTTCGGTGTGCGCTGGCAATTGTGTTGCCGCAGATGGTTATTGATGTGGTGGAAGGGACGGTGGAAGGGCGCATTACCCGCGCCCCCGCCGGAGAGGGCGGTTTCGGGTACGACCCCATTTTCTGGGTGGCAGAATATGGCAAAACGCTGGCGCAGGTTTCTGCCGCAGAAAAGCATCGCCTCAGCCACCGCGGGCGCGCCGCTCGCGCCGCCATACCCATTTTGCAGAAATTGGTGAAAGAAGGTTAACTCAAAAACGGATGCCCGTTTGAATGAGCATCCGCTTTGTTTGGTCGTAACTGTTCAGCCACGGGTTGGATGGAACACAGATGCCGCAGATTGAGCGGATTTTCGCTGATTTTTTGAAAATAAATTTGCGTAAATCTTTGCCATCCGCGTTAATCTGCGTTCTATTTTCTGTTCACCTGAAATAGGTTCGTCGGGAAGACTATTTATTAAACTTTGGGTACAACCAGCCGCCAACGCCCCCCAGCAGTGCCGCCACCAAAATACCGCCGATGCCGCACACAAACAGCGCGGCAATAACCATACTGATTGCCGACAACAGTTGCTGGGTGATGCCCGATTGTGCCATTGATTCCAATTGTGCGGTGGAAAATTGGGTAAGGATGCCCGCCCCCACCTGTTTGAATGTGACACCGAACGCCGCCATCAACATTGAAACCAGCCCGGATACCGTGCCGGCAACGATACCGGCTAACACACCGGTGTGAAAACCGTCGCGGGGTGTTTTCACCCGTGCCCCGGCGAACATTGCCGCGGCAATGCCGGTTACAATCCACACGGTGATGAATGCCGGAGGGATGAGCACGGTTCGCAGCCATGAAAAGGCAATTTGGTTCACCAGCAGCAACAGCGAAGCGGCAATGCCGCCGCCCACACCGGCTTTGATGGCTGCATTCAACAAAATATTTACGGTGGCATTGACCACTTTTTGGTTGGTTGATGATTTTGCCGTCAAGGGTTACTCCTTTTCGTCCGCCGTGGCGGTAGAATTGCAGAGCATTATAGCATAGTTGCCAAAATTTGAGAAAGCCCGCATAAAAAAACGCGCTGCTCAATTTGAACAGCGCGTTTACCTTTTACGGGTGGATTACATCATGCCCATACCGGGGGCGCCACCGGCGGGGGCGGGGGGTTCCGGTTCGGGAATGTCGGTAATGAGCGCTTCGGTGGTGAGAATCATGCTGGCAATGGATGCCGCGTTTGAAATGGCGCTCTTGGTGACTTTGGCGGGGTCGATAATGCCCGCTTTAATCATATCTTCAAATTCTTCAGACAGCACGTTAAAGCCAATGTTGCTGCCGTTGTCGCCATTGCGGCGGCGAACTTCTTCCACGATGACCGCACCGTCGAAACCGGCGTTTTCAGCCAGCCCGCGCATCGGGGCTTCCAGCGCGCGGCGAACAATTTTGATGCCGGTGTTAATGTCGGGCACATCGTGGGTCAGGTCGGCAAGCGCTTTTTGGGCTTTGATGAGGGCTACACCGCCACCGGGCACTACCCCTTCTTCCACGGCGGCGCGGGTGGCGCTCAAAGCGTCTTCCACGCGATGTTTCTTTTCTTTCAATTCGGGTTCGGTGGCTGCACCCCCGCCGATGACCGCCACACCGCCGGCAAGTTTTGCCAGGCGTTCCTGCAATTTTTCGCGGTCGTAATCGCTGGTGGAGTTTTCAATTTCGGCGCGAATTTGATGGATGCGCCCTTGAATGGCTTCTTCACTGCCGGCGCCGCCCACGATGGTGGTGTCGTCTTTGGTGGACGAAACTTTCTCGGCAGTGCCCAAGTCGTCCAGCGTGGCGTTGCCGAGGTTTTTGCCGATTTCTTCGCTGATGACTTCGCCGCCGGTTAAAATGGCGATGTCTTTCAGCATGGCTTTGCGGCGGTCGCCGAAGCCGGGGGCTTTAACTGCCAGCACATTCAGCATACCGCGCAGTTTGTTCAGTACCAGTGTTGCCAACGCTTCGCCGTCAACGTCTTCGGCGATGATGACCAAATCGCGTTTGCCGGTTTGGATGAGTTTTTCCAAAATGGGCACCAAATCTTGCGCCGAAGAGATTTTCTTTTCGTGAATGAGGATGGAGGGGTTTTTCAGTTCGGCGGTCATCGTGTCGGAATCGGTGATGAAGTACGGGCTGATATAGCCGCGGTCGAACTGCATACCGTCCACGTAAGAGGTTTCAAATTTTAAGCCTTTGCTTTCTTCCACGGTGATGACGCCGTCTTTGCCGACTTTTTCCATCACTTCGGCGATGAGTTCGCCGATTTCTTTGTCGGCGGCGGAGATGCTGGCAACGTCGGCGACATTTTCGCGCCCTTCCACGGGGATGGACATTTCGGCAACGGCTTCGGTGGCTTTGCGGGCGGCAATTTCAATACCGCGTTTCAGCAGCATGGCATTTGCGCCGGCGGCAATATTTTTCAGCCCTTGGTTGGTGATGGCTTGTGCCAGCACGGTGGCGGTGGTGGTGCCGTCGCCGGCGATGTCGTTGGTTTTGGTGGCGGCTTCTTTTAACAGTTGCGCGCCCATATTTTCAAACGGATCTTCCAGTTCAATTTCTTTGGCGACGGTAACGCCGTCGTGGGTAACGGTGGGTGCGCCCCATTTTTTGTCGATGGCGACGTTGCGCCCTTTGGGACCCAGGGTGGTTTTTACCGCATCGGCAAGGGTGTCGACGCCGCGTTTCAGCGCCCGACGAGCTTCTTCGTTAAAAGAAATCTGTTTTGCCATTGGTGATTCACTCCTTTTTTGATGTTGATTTGATTATTTTTAAATTTAATAACTCGGTTTAGCACCCAACGGTTGAGAGTGCTAAAACCGAAAACTATCATACTCAAAAAAGAAGGATTTTGCAAATATGAGGAGACAATTTTGGCACTCGGTGCGGGCGAGTGCTAAAAACAGCGGGGCAACCAAACACCGGCATGGGGTGATGCCGGTGTCATCTCTAAATCAAAGCGTTATTCTTTGCCGTTTGCGTCGTCTTCTGCGGCTTTTTTCGCGTCTGCCGCGGCTTTTTCTTCGTCCGTCATTTGGTTTTTAAACTCACGGATGGATTTGCCGATGGCTCCGCCAATTTCCGGCAAACGTCCCACGCCGAAAATCACCACGATGATGACCAAAATTATGAGCAGTTCGGGAACGCCAAGTTGCGGCATAATGTTTCTCCTTTTGAATGCACCTTACGCATAAATTCTCTGTGGGGCATTATAGCACACCTTCATTCGCTGGCAAATATGCGCCGATTGCCGATGGCGACACACCAACTTTGCCCGCTCATCGCCCGGCATTATAATACATTTATGCTCAAAATATTCCTGCTGGGAAGTTTTTACATCACCATAGATGGCGAACCGGTGCCGGAAAGCGCATGGCATACCCGACAGGCGCGGCAACTGCTGAAAATTTTGCTCACCCACCGCGGGCGAATTGTGCCGCGCGATTTGCTGATTGAATCGCTGTGGCGCGATGCCGACCCCCACAAAGCCGCCACCACCCTGCGCACCGCCATCAATGCACTGCGAAAAACGCTGGAACCCAACCGACCGCCGTACACCCCGTCATCTTTCATTGTGGCGCACGCCCCCGGTTATAAATTTCAGTTTGGCGAAACGGTGTGGGTTGACGCCATCCGTTTTGATGCGCTGCTGGATGCCGCCGCCACCGCCGATGATGACCGCCGCTTGACATTGTTTGCGGAGGCGTTGGCACTGTACCGTGACGATTATTTGTGCGATGATTTGTATGAAGATTGGGCAACTGCCGAACGCGACCGCCTGCGCGAGCGATATTTAACCACACTGACCGCTCAGGCGGAAATTTTGGCACGCCGCGGCGATTACGACCGCGCCATTGCCGAATTGCGGCGCGTTATTGCCCGCGACCCCGGCAGAGAACCGGTGTACCGCACCCTGATGCGCTATTACATGCGGCAGGGCGATATGGTTGCCGCGCTGAAAACCTTCGAGCAATTGCGCCGCTATTTGGCAACGGAACTCGGCGCCGACCCGTCGCCGCAAACGCTCACCCTGCATCAAGCCATCTTAAACGGGCAATTGCCCGAAACACCGTTACATCCCCCCGCGCCGACCGACCCGTCGCCGCTGGAAACGGTTTTTGTCGGGCGGAAAACCGAACTCGACCGGCTGGCGCATCGGCTTGACGGGTTGGCGACCCGGCACGGGCAAATGGTTTGTCTGTCCGGCGAAAGTGGCGTGGGCAAAACCGCGCTTGCCGGTATGCTGCTGCGCTGCGCCGCCGAAAAGGGCATCACGGTGCTGGCAGCGCGCTGCCAACTGGCGGAACAATCGCTGCCTTTTGCACCGATTGTTGCCGCGCTGGAAAATCACATCCGCGCCCGCCCGCAGGTGCTCAACCGGCTGTCGGCGGCAGAGCGTGGGCAACTTGCCCCGCTGTTTCCGTCGCTGGTATGGCAAATGGATACCGACCCCGCCCCCGATGATTTTTCGGAATTGAACCGGCGGGTGGTGGTAGCCGGACTGGTCAAACTGATATTGGCGGTGGCGCACCAACCGTTGGTTCTATTTTTTGATGACCTGCAATGGGTGGATGAAGCATCGCTGACCCTGCTGGCGAATCTCAGCCGGTATGTGCCGCAATCGCCGCTGCTGGTGTTGATGGCATATCGCCCGGAAGATGTGGCGGACGATGCCCCGCTGACCCTTTTTCTGCGCGATTTGCGCCGTCATCACGCGCTGGAAACGCTAACGCTGCCCCGACTTTCGGCGGCGGAAACCACCGCTTTTTTGCGGAAGGTGGTCGCTGCCGATGCCCCGCAATTGACCGAAACAGCGGCGCAATTGCACCGACTCACGGGGGGCAACCCGCTGTTCATTGCCGAAACCATCCGCGCTTGGCTGGACGCGCATCCGCAATTGTCGGCAGCCGCTGCCCCCGAAAAGTTGCTGGTCAGTGCGCTGAAACAACCTTCGCCGCAAGTTACCGACATTATTTTGGCGCGACTGGCACATCTGCCCGCCGCTGCTCGCGCCATTTTGGACATCGGCGCGGTGATTGGGCGCGATTTTTCGGTGGATTTGCTGGAAGCCATCGCCACTACCGACCCGCTGGCGGCGCTGACGGAATTGCTGCGGCGGCAATTTCTGGTGGAAGTTTCACCCGCCCGGCTCGATTTTTCGCACCAAATCGTCCGCGAGGTGGTATACCGCCAACTTTCGCCGGTGGCGCGGCGGCGATTGCATCAGCGAGTGGCGGCGGGGCTGGTATCGCTGTTCGGCAAGCAGGCGGGACCCCGCGCGGCGGAAATTGCCGAACACAGTTTGCAGGCGGGGGCATCGGCGCGGGGGCAGGCGTTGGCATTTTCGGTGCTGGCGGGCGATTATGCGCTGCGGGCATTCGGCTTTGAGCAGGCGGTGCGCCATT
>CAYPNZ010000195.1:0-5974 GCA_964411845.1 uncultured Anaerolineaceae bacterium | reverse complement strand
ATGCGTGATTTGCGCGAAATTGATGTGGATATTATGACCATCGGACAATATCTGCGCCCCACCAAATTCCATTTGCCCGTATACCGGTACGTCCACCCCGATGAATTTCAAGAATATCACGACATCGGGATGGAAATGGGTTTCAAATGGGTCGAAGCGGGTCCGCTGGTGCGCAGCAGTTATCACGCCGACGGACAGGCGGACGCGCTGGCAATTCACGCCCGATAACCGATGTTTTCCACAGATTCCACCGTTCTCGTCACCGGCGCTACCGGTTTTTTGGGCAGTTATATCGTTGATTCGTATGTTCGGCGCGGTATTGCCGTGCGAGCGATGGCTCGCCGCAGCAGCAATTTGCGCTATCTGCAACCGCATCTCGATTCCGGCGCGGCAACGTTGGTTTTCGGCACAATGACCGACCCCGACAGTCTGAAAAACGCCGTGCGCGGTGTAACGCACATCGTGCATGTGGCATCGGTTATCGGTCCCAACATTCCCAACGAAATTTACCGGCGGGTGAATGTGGCGGGCACGCAATCGCTGGTTGACGCCGCCGTTGCCGCGGGGGTGCAACGCTTCACCCTCATTAGTTCCGTTTCCACCTATGGCGACGGCATCACGCCCGGCGGCATCGTTACCGAAGAAACACCGCAAATCCCGTCCAACCCGTATGGCGCATCGAAACTGGCACAGCAAAAAATTGTGTTTGCCGCCCACCAAAAGCACGGACTGCCGGTGGTTGCCATCGAACCGCCGGTAATTTACGGTCCCCGCGCACGGGTTGGCATCGCCGAAGCCTTTAAATTGGTCAAGTGGCGGCTCGCCCCGCTGCTCGATTTCGGGCGCGGGCGGATGAATTTGGTATATGTCACCGATGTGGTCGGGTTGCTGGCAGCCGCCGATGCCACCGATGCCGCCATCGGCGAGCGATTTTTGGCGGCGGGTCCCCGTTTTGTGCCCCACCGCGAAATTTTGCAACTTGTTGCCGACAGTCTCGGCGTGCGCCCGCTCTATTTTCCCGTGCCGTTGTGGCTCACCAAAATCGGGTTGACCGTCAATAATGCGGGGCGCCGGTTGCTGGGGAAAGATGTTTTTCTCAAGCCCGATTATTTTTACCGTTTCACCAAAGGCGCCGACTACCGCACCGACAAAGCCGCGCGTCTGCTCGGCTGGCATCCGCAAGTGGATGTGCGCGAAGGTATTCCCCGCACCGTGGCATGGTTTGAGCAAAATTAGTTGCGTCCCCCGCGCGGTGGTGGTAAACTATGCCCTACTGTGGGAACATCCCTGAAATCGAAGTGGAGGCGCACCATGCAAGCCATCATTACCGCCGGCGGCACTTTTTCCGCCGAAAATCCCCTCTTTCAAGAAACCGGAATCGCCAAAAAGGCACTGCTGCCCATCGGCGGCAAAGCGATGATTCGCTGGGTTGCCGACGCGCTGATGGGGTCAAAATATATTGACGGGCTGGTCATCGTCGGGCTGGAAGCCGGAGAATTTGACGACAGCGGCTTGCAGGTGCATTACACACCCGGTCGCGGCAACATTATTGACAACGTGCTGGCAGGCGCAGAAGTTGTTGACCAAATCGAACCGAATTTTCAAAAAGTCATCCTCTGCTCATCCGATATTCCGCTCATCACCGCCGAAATTGTGGATGAATTTGTGGAAATCTGCCGCCAAACCGACCACGACCTGTATTATCCGGTGGTTGAGCAAAAAACAATGGAAGCCCGCTTTCCCGGCTCAAACCGCACCTTCACGCCGATGAAAGGGGGGCGGTATTCCGGCGGCGACCTGTTTATGCTCGACCGGCATGCCACCACCATAAATGTGGAACTGATGCGCAGTCTCACCGGTGAACGGAAAAACTATTGGGCACAGGCGCGAATGCTCGGCTTCGGGTTCATCTTCCGTTTCGTTTTCCGTTTGATGGACTTGCGGGAAGGCAGCGAGCGCGTCAGCAAAATTCTTAATTTGCGCGGGCGGGTGATGGACTATCCGCGCCCGGAAGTGGCGATGGATGTGGACAAGTTGCATCAATACCAAATGGTCAAACGGGAAATTGAGGCTTCGCCGGCGTGAACGATTTGTTAACCCTTGACCGCACCCTCAGCCGCCGTTTTGCCCTGCCGGTCAGTCACCCCCGCTGGCGCATCGCCGCCAAAATTGCCCATCTCGGCGACGGCACACTTGTTTTCGGCGGGCTGGCGCTGGCATACTGGGCGGGCTGGCAATTCCAAATTCCCGATTTGCGTGCCGCCGTGTTTACCGCCCTGCTGGCAATCATCATCACCGCCGTCATCGTTTTCGGCATAAAATACACCGTTCGCCGCGAACGCCCGCGCGACCCCGCCGGTTTTGTCACCATCAAATACGATAAATACAGTTTTCCGTCGGGACATTCCGCGCGGATGAGCGCGCTCGGCGGCGCGGTGCTCTTTTTTCAACCGATACCGGGATTACTGTTGCTGGCGCTGTCGGCGCTGGTGGCGGCGGCACGGGTTGCCATCGGCATCCATTTTGCGGGCGATGTGCTGGTCGGCTGGCTCATCGGCATCACCGTGGCGCTGGTGGTCGGTGGCGTGATGGTGCTATAATGCGAAAAAACTATCTGTTGACCACCGTTTTTTTCTCGGGGATGACCGTGCTGGCAGTGGAACTTTCCGCCAGCCGGTTGCTCGACCCCTTTTTCGGCAATTCCATCATCATTTGGGCAAATCTCATCGGGCTGGTGTTGATATATCTCAGCGTGGGCTATTGGCTCGGCGGCAAATGGGCAGACGCCGACCCGCGCGGCACAACGTTTTTCCAAATTATCGCGTGGGGGGCTTTTCTGGTGGGGCTGATTCCGCCGGTTGCCCGCCCCATTTTGCGCTGGAGTTTGGCGGGCTTCGCCACGTTTGATGCGGGCATTCTCATCGGTTCGCTGCTGGGGGTGCTCATTCTGTTCAGCGTGCCGCTCACCCTGCTGGCAATGGCATCGCCGTTTGCCATTCGGCTGGCGGTAAAGAATGTGCAAAATGCGGGGCAGGCGGCGGGACAAATTTACGCGGTCAGCACGCTGGGCAGTATTTTGGGCACATTTTTGCCGGTGCTGGTTTTCATTCCGAATATCGGTACCCGGCGCACATTTTTACTTTTTGCGGCGGTACTGCTGCTGGTGGCGGTCGGCGGATTGTTTCAACTGTCGCGCAAATTGGGGATGCTCTACCTGCTGCAAGTGGCGGCGCTGGCGCTGGTGGCGCTGTTTGGCAGTGGCGGGGTCATCAAACCGAATGAAAATGCCATTTTTGAAACCGAATCGCCATACAATTACATTCAGGTGGAACAGGTTGGCAACGATACGCTGCTGCGGCTGAACGAAGGCGAGGGCATTCATTCGGTATACACGCCGGGCACACCGCTGGGGTACGGCATTTGGGATTATTTTTTGATGGCGCCGTTTTTTAACCCCGCGCCATACGCCGAAACGGAGGTGGACAGTCTGCTGCTCATCGGGGCGGCGGCGGGAACCATTCCGAAGGCGTACACGGCGGCATTCGGCGCAATTCCGATTGACGGGGTGGAACTCGACCCGGAAATCAGCGCGGTGGGACGGCGGTTTTTCGATATGACCGAACCGAATCTGACCACCATCAATCAGGGCGGGCGATATTTTTTGAATACCACCGCCAAAAAATATGATGTCATCGCTGTGGATGCGTATCGTCCGCCGTACATCCCCTTTCAGTTGACCACCGTTGAATTTTTTCGGGAAATTTACGACCATCTGAATGATGACGGGGTGGTTGCCATCAACGCCGGACGCAGTATCACCGATTATTCGCTGGTGGTGGCGCTGGGCAGCACCATGCGGGCGGTCTTTCCCAACGTGTATGTGATTGACGCACCCACCGGCGGCTATAACTTGGGAAACAGCCTGATTGTTGCCACCAAACGCCCATCCACATTGAATGATTTTTTGCAAAACACTGCCGAACTGCACAACGAATGGCTGCGCGGCGTTGCCGACCGTGCGCTGAACACCACTATTTTCGGCATTTCCTGCGCGCCCGATGCGCCTTTTGTTGCCGGGCGGGGCACACTGCCCGCCGCACTCCCCACCGCCTGCACCACGCCCTTCACCGACGATAAAGCCCCCGTCGAACAAGTTCTCCACAAGTTAATCCTGCGATTTATGCTCGGCAGTTAAACAAACTTGCCCCGGTCGGTTGCTTGCCCGTTCAGGATTTGATATAATCTTATGGACACGAAAGGTTTGTTTGGGGAAAACGACAATTTGGAGAAAACTTATGGCAGTTTATCGCACGGATTTGCTGGAAGCCTCGCTGGAAAAACTGGTGCACCAGTTGGAACACGTTCACGGCGCAGTTATTGTCAGCATCGAAGGGTTTGTGGTTGCGGCACACACGGTAAAAGACAGTGGCAACGGATATGATGAAAGAGCAACCGACAGCCCGCAGGTCGCGGCAATGGCTGCCACCCTGCTGGCGTTGAGTGAACGCACATTGGAACGGCTGGCACAGGGCACATTGACCCGTTTGCTGCTGGAAGGGGAAAAAGGTGCAATGCTGGTTGTTCCGGCGAGTTCGCGTGCTGCCGTGGCACTAATGGTGAGCAAACAAGCAAAAATGGGACTTTCGCTATATGCTTTGCGCCGCACCGCCGCAGAAATCCGAGAAATTTTAGAAGGCGAGGTCTCTGTTTCCGATGAATAGCACTCACCACAGCCAAAAACTGCAAAACATTCTGTCGGAATTTGTAACCCGCACCCCGGACACTGTTTTCGCCGTGGCAGCCACCGCCGAAGGGTTGGTCGTCGGCACGGCATACGGAAACGCCCCCACCGTTGCGCCGGATGACACATTGGCAGCCACGGCTATTCGCACGCTGGAATTGGCAAAAACCGTCAACCGCGAACTGGCACAAAATAACGGCGGACGCATTCTCATTGAAGGGGAAAAATACACGGTCATTGCCGGAGAAGCCGGCACTCAAATGGCGCTCATCGTGGCGGTAAATACCAACGCCAAACTCGGTATGGCAATGTACGGCTTCAAACGCGCTGCCGCGGCAATCGCTCGGCTGTACAATTAGGTTGCGTTAGGGCAAGAATTTCGTAAATCCTTTACAATCCCTCACCCTCAAACAATACAATCTGTTCCGATGGCTGTGTACCCATCCGCCCGCGCCACAAACGCGCCAACGGTTTTTTTGCCGCCAACTCCGCCGAGACAATCTCCGGTGCATCGGCGGGGGTTACGCGACCATACCAGTTACCCGCCGGATAGCAAATCAAATTCCCCGCAAAACGATGCTGCCCCACGTGACTGCTGGTAAAAAGTTCCACCGCATCACGCCGACCCGCTGCCGTCAGCGCCGCATCAAGCGCCGCCAACACCGCCGGACCCAACTCGCCGCAGCGACCGTCTCGCGAGGCGTGTCCGCACACCAGCCACACCGGTTTTTCCAACGCCACCCATTTCAAACCAACCGCCGTTTCGCCGTGCAACACCCGTATGAATGCCGGAATATCGGCGGCAGTCAATCCGACGAATTTTTTGTTCGCCGGAAAGAGCATCACATCGTAGCCTGCCCCGCCCGACGGCGCATCGCACGCGGTGATTTTGGCAAATCCGGGCGCATCTGCTTTTACGGCACGGGTTAACGCGGCAATAAACGGGTCATTCGTCTCAATTTTCGGCGCCCATTGCCGATGTCCCGTGCAAATTACCACATGTTGGTCGTAAAATTTTACCGTGCCGGGCAACGGCGAAGTGGTATCAAGCGGTTCGTGAGTCATCATTCATCCTTTCAAAAATACTGATACCGGCATTATACCCGCCCCAATTATTACAGCAAATCCTTAAATAATTGGACGTTCGGCGCATTTGTGGTAGAATGTGCGTTAATTGTTAACTCACCTTACGCACTTTAAAATTTGACAAAATTTGATGGTTTGAAATGGCGA
>CAYPNZ010000194.1:3921-5978 GCA_964411845.1 uncultured Anaerolineaceae bacterium | reverse complement strand
ACTGCCAGCCGTATTTTTCCCCCAGCAAATCGAGCGCGGGCAGTTGCTGCCCATCGCTGGCGGTGGTGAGAATCGCCCGCCCACCGAGCAACTGCGCAATGCGCTGTGCCAGAAAGTTCGCACCCCCTTTGTGCCCGCTCAACAAACTGATGGCATTTCTCCCCTGCTCGTCCATCACCACCACGGCGGGGTCGGTATGTTTGCTGCGCAGCACCGGCGCGAGTTCGCGCACCACAATCCCGCTCGCCATCAAACAAACCATCGCCGAATGCCGACGGAAAGCATCGTGCAGCACCTGCCGCACCGAAACGGTATAGCCTGCGGTATCGGCGGGCGGGTCGGCGGGCAGGAAACGGGCGGGGGCGTATAATTGGCTGTCCGCCAAAAGCCGGTGCAGGCGCAAGCCGGTTTCGGTGCCGCGCCGGGTGAGGGTGACGATTGCCGGGCGGTCGGTGCGAGTGATTGGGGCGAACGCCGTGCCATACAGGTGCGAATCGGCGGCGGCATTTTTTCCCAGCACCGGGCTGACGATGATGAGCGCCTGATGGGTGATTTCGGCGGCTTCTGTCTGCGCGGCGATGGTTTCCAGCGTGCCGCGCAGCACCAATTCATCATCCCAACCGGCGCGGTAAACCACTGCGATGGGGGTATGCGGCGGGTATCCCGCGGCGAGCAGTTCATCCACCACCTGCGCAATCATCCCCGTGCTGAGAAAAAGGACGATGCTGGTGCGGTGCGCCGCCAAATCGCGCAGACGTTCTGTGTCCGGCACGGGGGTTCGCCCCGGCATACGGGTGAAAATGACGGTTTGCGTTTGCCCCGGCGCGGTCAATTCGGTTTTCAGGGCGGCGGTGGCGGCAAATGCCGACGACACGCCCGGCACCACCGAATACGGTATCGCCAGCCGTTCCAGCGCGCGCATTTGCTCCAGCGTTGCGCCATAGAGGGTGGGGTCGCCGGTGTGCAGCCGAGCCACAGTTTTCCCCTGTGTCGCCGCCGTGCGCATAATTTCAATTTGCGCGGTCAGGTTCAGCCCGGCGCTGTTGTGAATTTCGGCGTCGGGGCGGGCGTGCGCCAAAATTGCCGGATTCACCAGCGAACCGGCATAAATCACCACCTCGGCGGCGGCGATAATTTTTTGGGCTTTGAGGGTCAGCAGGTCGGGGTCGCCCGGTCCCGCGCCGATAAAATAGATGTGTCCGGTCATTTTCGGTTTCGAGTTTCAGAGTTGCAAAGTTTCAAGGTTGCAGAGTTGCAGGGTTGCAAAATTTACGCATCACGTTTCACGTTTTACGCAATACGCAATACGCCTCACGTTTCACGCGCTCATCCGTGGTGATGGTGATGCCCGTGCCCGTGGCTGTGCGCCGAACCGCCGTGCAGGTGATGGGTGTGCTGTTCCGCCCCAACCTGATGCTCATATCCCGCCATCGGGTGGCGATATTTGCAGAGGTCGCAGGTCATTGCGGCGGTTTGGTCGAGCATTTCCTGCACGCGCTGCACGGCGACATCCACCACCAACGGGTGCGCGTTCAAATATTTGGCGGTCAGCACCGGCAATTTGTGCGCACGGCTGAAACGGTCGGCGATGGCGCGGATGGCTTCATCCACTTTGCCGGTGAACAGCAGATACGGCATCACCACAATTTGCCGCGCGCCCAACGCGATGCACCGCTGCAAACCGTCTGCCACTGTGGGGTGTGCCACGGCTTGAAAGGCATATTCCACCGTCAGATACGGACGCTTTTCCCACAGCAGCCGGGCGGTGCGAGCGATTTCCGCATTGCCGGCGGGGTCGCTGCTGCCGCGCCCCACCACCAGCACGGCGGTTTCTTCCGGCGACAGCGCAGCCGGAAACGCAATGAGGGCATCTTCCACCCGATGGGCGGTCAACGTGACCAAATTGGCGTGTGGCGCCAACGGCGTGCCATAATGAAAATTCACGGCGGGGAACTGCGCCCGCGCCCACCGGATGGCGGCGGCAACATCGTTTTTCTGGTGTGCCGCGCCGCCCAAAAAGAGGGGCAGCACCAGCACGTCGCCGCCCGTGCCGACCG
>CAYPNZ010000194.1:0-3821 GCA_964411845.1 uncultured Anaerolineaceae bacterium | reverse complement strand
GCCGCGCCGCCCAAAAAGAGGGGCAGCACCAGCACGTCGCCGCCCGTGCCGACCGCGTGGGCGGCATCGGTCAGCCCGGTTGCCAAATCGGGGTCTGCCAATTCCAGAAAACAGGTGGCGGCAGGCATATCAATTTTCGCGGCAACGGCAGCGGCAAACGAGTTAAACTCGGTGACGGCTTGCGGCACGCGGCTGCCGTGCCCGACGATGAGCAGTTGTTGGGTCATTTTTCAGTTTCCTTCCATATTTCACACGCGGCGACAAAATTCCGCGCCAAATTTCGGTTTCCGGCGAAATGCAGATGGAGGTACGATGCCACCAAATTTCGCCGGGCGTACCCCGCCGGTGACGATTGCGCCGGGTTGCGTCGGGAGCGCACAATCCACGCCGGTGAAACTTTTGTCGGCGAAACTTCCCATGTGCTCCAATGAAATTCGTGTCCCCGCGCCGACTCACCGGCGGGCAACAGAAAATTCCCCGCCATACCTTCCACCAGCCGGTAACCCAACCCGACCAGTTTCGGCTGCATACGGGTTTCGCCCGGCACCAACCCCGTCATGCCGTGCGAAACACCATCCAAATCAACCAACGACTCGGTCAAATACATAAATCCGCCGCATTCGGCGTAAATGGGCATACCTCGCCGGTGCGCCCGCCGCAGCGCCGCCAACAGCGATGTGTTCTGCGCCAATTGTGCGGCATACAATTCGGGAAACCCGCCGCCGAGGTAGATTCCGGCGGTATCGGGGGGCAACTGCGCGTCGGTCAGCGGGCTGAAAAAAGCAATCTTCGCTCCCGCCGCCCGCAGTAAATCGAGATTGTCTTCATAATAAAAACTGAATGCCGCATCACGGGCGACGGCAACGGTAACGGATGGCGGGCGCTCAACAATTTTCGGCGCGGTTTCGGGCAGGTCATCCGCACCTGCCGAAATTTCGCTCATCAGCGAGAGAATCTGCGGCACATCGAAATATTTTTCGACCGTCTCGGCAGCACGCGCGATGAAAGCCGTCAATTCACCCCGTTCATCGGTCGGAATTAATCCCAGATGGCGTTCGGGGATGTGCAGACCGGCATCTTTGGGCAGCCAACCGACCACCGGCACGCCGGTCGCGGCTTCGATGGCAGTTTTTACCCCGCGAAAATGATTTTCCGACCCGCAGCGATTGGCGATGAAACCGGCAATATTCAGGTGCGGGTCAAATTTCAGATACCCCGTTGCCAGCGCGCCCGCCGACCGCGCCATTTTCCCCACATCCAGCACCAGCAGTACCGGCGCGCCAATCATTTTGGCAATTTCAGCGGAACTGCCGCTTTCGTCGGTGTAATTTGCGCCGTCAAACACCCCCATCACCCCTTCGATGACCGTCACATCGGCATTTTGCGCCGCGCGGCGATACATTTCCACCGCTCGCGCCGGCGGCACCATCCACGTGTCGAAATTTCGGCAGGCGCGCCCCGCTGCCAGTGTGTGGTAGGTGGGGTCAATATAATCGGGACCCACTTTGAACGGCTGCACCCGCAACCCGCGCCGGGTCAGCGCGGCAATCAGTCCCATCGTCAGTGTGGTTTTGCCCACGCCGGAATGCGTGCCCGCAATCAACAACTGTTTGGTCACACGCCCCCCGCATATTGTTCCAGTGCCGCCCCGCCCGCAGACAATTCGGTGATAAAAATTTTTCCGGCAAAACGCGCCCGCAGCCAACGCGAAACATCCGCCATATCGGTATCGAGCGGATAAAGCAACCCCATTACACCGCCGCTGTGTGCCCGCACCACGCCGAGGGCGTGAGTTTCCGCCGCCCATTGCCGCACCTGCGGCAGAAAATCGCTGTGCCAAATGCGCTGAAAACTCTCGGCGCTGAGGGTTGCCGCCGCCCCGATTGCCGCGCCGTTTCGGTGCGAAATCCCCTCGGCAAGCGTTGCCAGCGCTTCGGCAGTAACGGGGGCAAGTTGTTTCAGCCGTGTTTCATCCAGCCGAAAATTGAACAAACGGGTATTCACCCGCCGGGCGGTATCGAGCACCAGCAACGGCAGCGACGGGGCATGCCCCAATTCTCGATAATGATTGCCGCTGCGATATGCCAACGCCGTCAGTGGAGCGAACATTGTGCTGTCGCTCGGTTCAATTTGGCATGCCAGCCGAGCAATTTCGGCGGGGGAAAGTGTGCGCCCGCAAAGTGCCGCCGTCCCCGCGACAGCCGCCACCACATCGGCGGTGCTGGAACCCATCCCGCGTTCAACCGGCAGCGCACGATGCGGCAGCAACGAAATGCCGGATGTTTTCGGAGCCGAGATGGCATTCAGCGTTAAATGCGCGGCACGCTTTAATTTGGCAGTGGATGCGGTATCATCGCCGGTTACCGCCAGCACCGGCTGGGCAAGCGGCTGCACGGTCAGGCGGTTAAACCGCGCAATGGGACACGAAACCAGCACGGGTTCATCCCATTCCGCCGACCACCCCTGCACCAATTCGCCGCACGTGCCGGGTACGGTTACCGAAATATGTGCATTCAGGTTCACGTCCGTTTCTCCATGGTCATTTCAACATTCCACCAGATTTTTGACAGTTCGGTCGTTTCCAGCACCGATTGATTCCCCAGCAATTGTGCCGGTGTGCCGGAAAAGGCAACCTTCCCCTTTTGCAGCACAATAACGTGAGTTGCCCAGTAGCGCACCACCGACAAATCGTGCGTTGCCAGTAAAATGGTGGTACCGCGGTCGGATAGCGTTTGCAAAATCTCGAAAATATCCAGCCGCGCCCACGGGTCAATTGCCGACAGCAGTTCATCCGCCAACAGCACCGACGGTTCCATTGCCAGTACCCCCGCCATTGCCACCCGCGCTTTTTCGCCGCCGCTGAGGGCGTGTGTGGGGCGGTCGAGCAGGTGAGAAACCCCGCACAATTCGGCGGCTTGCCGCACACGCCGGGCGGCATCGGCGGGGGAAAGCCCCAAATTCAGCGGACCAAAACTGATGTCTTGCCGCACGCTGGCGCTGAAAAGTTGGTCATCGGGATTTTGGAAAACAATGCCGACCCGCCGCCGTATCTGCCGTAAATCGGCGCGGGTATATGACAACGGTTCGTCCCGAAAACGGATTTCGCCGTTTTGCGGACGGAGCAGCCCGTTGCAGTGCAGAAAAAAGGTGGACTTGCCCGACCCGTTTCGCCCCAGCACGGCGATTTTTTCGCCGCGGGGAATGGCGACGGTCAACCCGCACAGGGCACAATCAGACAGCCCGTCATATCGAAACCAAACGTTTGAAAATTCAAAAAGCGGGGTCATCGCAGCCACCAAATCCCCAGCATTGCCATAATGCCGCCGACACCCCACGCTGCCAACGCACGGTTCGGGCGGTATTGCGCGGGCAGTACCCGCAAATTGCCGTCAAAACCGCGGGCATCCAGCGCCAATTGCAAGCGTTTTCCTTTTTGAAACGTTTTTATGAAAAGATTGCCCCCCAGCAGTGCCGCGCTGTGCATCGAGCGGCGCGCGGAAATATATCCCAATCGGCATTGCTGGGCGGTATACATTTGATTGAAATTGTCCAACAGCAAAAATGTGGCACGGTACACGGTAGCGGTAATATCAATCAGCGCATCGGGCACGCGCCGGCGACGCATCAATTCCACCAAATCGACCAACGGGGTGGTCAGCGCCAAAAAATTCATGGCGGCAGTGGCGCCAACGGCACGGGCGACCGTGTGCGCGGCGGCAGACATCCCCCCTGCGGTGCCGAAAATCCACAGCACCCCGAAATGCACGCGCCACAGCGTCTCGACCGGCGGCGGGGCGGCGGCAACAGTTACGGCAATGCCC
>CAYPNZ010000193.1:0-6041 GCA_964411845.1 uncultured Anaerolineaceae bacterium | reverse complement strand
CCAAACTCCCCCCATATTGACCGCTGTCGGGCTGGGACCCGGCGACCCCGACCTCATCACGGTGAAAGGGGTACGCGCCATCGAAGCCGCAGATGTGGTTTTTGTGCCGCGCAGTCGGGATGGTGCTGATAGCGTGGCGCAGAAAATCGCCGCCAAATGGCTCGCCGACCGCCAAACCGTTATCCCCGTCACCACCCCGATGACCCGCGATGAATCGGTGTTGCGGCAGGCGTGGCGCTCGGCGGCGCAAACCATCCACCGCGCACTATCTTCGGCGGATGGGCGGGCGCGGCGGGGCGTATATCTCATTTTGGGCGACCCGCTGCTCTATGGCACATTCCCATATATTTTGGATGAATTGCGGCAAATCGACCCCGATTTTCAATTCGACGTGATTCCCGGTGTGCCGTCGTTTGTGGCGGCGGCTGCCCAAACCCGCGCGCTGCTTGCCGCCGCCGGCGACCGCATCGCCATTGTGCCCGCCAGCCGACGCACCGATGCCGCCGCGCTGCGCGCGCTTTTCTTCAATTTTGAAACGGTGGTGCTGCTCAAGGCGGGGAAAGTTTTTCCGCAACTGGTTTCGGCGCTGGCGGCGCTGCATCTGATTGAACACAGCGCGTATTTTGAGCGGGTGGGTATGCCGGATGAACGCATCATCACCGGCGGGGATATTTTGGCGATGCCCCACCGTCGCCAGCCATACCTCTCGCTGATGATTGTGCGCGCCCCCGAAGCCGGAACACCTCCGCCGGAAACAACTGCCCCCGGCGGATATCCCATCACCCTGACCCATTTGACGGGGCGAAAGGTGGTGGTTGTGGGCGGCGGCGCGGTCGGCGATCGAAAAGTGCGCGGATTGCTGGCGGCGCGCGCAACCGTGGTGCTGGTCAGTCCCACCGCCACCCCGCAATTGCAGCAGTGGGCGAGTGCGAAAAAAATTCGGTGGGAAAAACGCCCGTTCCAACCGCAGGATATTGTCGGGGCGACACTGGTTTTCGCCGCCACCGATGACCGCGCCGTGAATGCCGCCATCGGCGCGGCGGCTGACGCGGCAGATGTATTGTGCAATATTGCCGATGACCCGACCGCGGGCAGTTTCCATCTGCCTGCCGTGCATCGCCATCGGAATATCACCATTGCGGTCAGTACCGGGGGCGAAAATCCCGCCCGCGCGGCGAAAATCCGCAACCGGCTGGCGGCGATTTTGCCGTCGGCGGGGGAGGAAACGGCATGAGCGGCAAAGCCTATTTGGTCGGTGCGGGACCGGGTAATCCCGATTTAATCACCGTGCGCGGTTTGAAATTATTGCAACAGGCGGAAGCGGTGATGTACGACCGGTTGATTGCGCCGGAACTTTTGCATCACACCCGCCCCGATGCCGAACTGATTTTCGTCGGCAAAAAAATGGCGAAACATACCGTGCCGCAGCGGAAAATCAACGAAATGCTGGTGGCGCGAGTGCGTGCCGGGCAAATGGTGGTGCGGCTCAAAGGGGGCGACCCGTTTGTGTTCGGGCGTGGCGGTGAAGAAGCGTTGGCATTGGCGGAAGCCGGATTGCCCTTCGAGATTGTCCCCGGGGTATCTTCTGCAATTGCCGTCCCGGCGTATGCCGGTATTCCGGTGACCCATCGCGGTGTGGCGCGTTCGTTCGCGGTCATCACCGGACATCACGCTTCGGGCTTGCCGAAAATGGATACCGATTGGCGCGTGTTCAGCAACATTCCCACGCTGGTTATTTTGATGGGGGTGAAACGCATTCAATTCATTGTGGATGAGTTGCTGGCGGCGGGGCGTCCGCCCGATACCCCGGCGATGGTGGTGCAGTCGGGCGGAACCGCCGCGCAGAAAACCGCGCGCGCCGTGCTGGCATCGTTGCCGCAAGCGGTGGCGGATGCCAATATTGTTTCGCCGGCGGTTATCGTCATCGGCGAAGTGGTGCGGCTGACGGAACATCTCGATTGGTTTGTTGCCGGTTCGGAAAATGTGCCGTAAAATGCTTGACCGGTTCCGCAAGATTGAATCAATTTCCCCAAATATACCCATTTGCCATTCGCGATGAAACATCATACACTGTGCCGCAGTTTTCAGGTGAGGAGATTTGCGATGCATACTTCCGCTTCGGCGCCTGCAACCGTTCGCGCTGCAATTTTAGCCGGTATGAAAGATACGGTTCCTCTGGTTGTGGGCGCAATTCCGTTCGGCATTATTTTCGGGACATTATCGTCTGCCAGTGGATTGTCTGCCGGCGGGGCGCTGGCGATGTCTGCGTTTGTGTTCGCCGGGTCGGCACAGTTTATTGCGCTGGGACTTTTGGCAACCGGCAGCAGCATCTTTTTGATTGTTTTGACAACTTTTGTGGTGAATTTGAGGCATATGTTATATAGTGCCAGTTTAGCGCCGCACTTGGAAAAACTACCGCAGCGATGGCTGGTTCCGCTAGCCTTCTGGCTCACCGATGAAACGTTTGCCGTTACAATCAACCATTTCACCCGTCATCCCGCGCATCCGCACAACCGGTGGTACTATCTCGGTTCGGCATTGGCGATGTATTTAAATTGGCAAATTTGCACACTGATTGGGGTAACCGTGGGGCAATCAATCCCGAATGCCGCGGCGTGGGGTTTGGATGTGGCAATGCCGGTAACATTCATTGGGATGACCCTGCCGTATCTGAAAACCGCGCCGATGTGGGCTAGTGTTGTGGTTGCCGGGCTGGTATCGGTGATGGCATATCCGCTGCCGCAGAAATCGGGTTTGATGCTGGCGGCGGTGGCGGGCATCGTCGCCGGGCTTATTGCCGAATCTCGACAAAAGGAGAAGACGGGTGAATGAAATTTGGCTCATCGGCGGAATGATGGCAGTGACATTCGGCATTCGATACACACTGTTTGCCGCTTCGGGGCGGATACGGTTTCCGGAACCGCTGGCGCGGGCATTGCGGTATGTCCCGCCGGCAGTGTTGACGGCAATCATCGTTCCGGCGGTGCTGATGCCTGCCGGCACTGTGGATATTTCTCCGCGGAACGCCTATCTGGTTGCCGGGTTGGTGGCGTTCGGTGTCGGTTGGTTTCGGAAAAATTTACTATTGACCATCGTCAGCGGTATGGCGGCATTTTTTCTGTGGCGGGTGGCGCTGTCATTTTTAAGTTAGCCGTCAGCGGGTGAAAACGCTTGCCCGGTTGTTGTTCCATTTGCAGTCCGCAATGCGGTATACTCTCAACAAAACAACGCAAAAAAAAACCGCTCGGAAAGAGCGGTTTTTTTAGAGCGGGCGATGAGATTCGAACTCACGACCTTCTCCTTGGCAAGGAGACGTTCTACCACTGAACTACGCCCGCATATCAAACTTACGGCGAGTATTTTAACCAAATGCGCCGATTTGTCAAATTTGAGACGGGGTATTTTGGCGCTCAAAAATGGTTTCCATTGCTTCCGGGGCGAATCTCTCCACAATTTCCGGCGTGATGGCGTTGGCGCGGGCAATGGCGCTGTACAATGCCGCCGAGCGGCGCGGCGTGCGTTCCTGCGTTTCCGGGTTCAGCGCAATCAGCCCGAAACGGGTTGACCACCCTTCCACCCATTCGTAATTGTCCACAAATGTCCAGTGGTAATAGCCGCGCACATCTGCCCCCGCCCGAATGGCGCGGTGTACCGCCGCCAGATGCGTCAGCAAAAAGCGCGGACGGCGCACATCCGCCGCATCAGCCAGCCCGTTTTCGGTGATGAAGACAGGTTTTTTGTATTTTGCCGCCTGCATGCACACCCGATACAGCCCGTGCGGATAAATTTCGCGGTCTGCCCACGGCGCATCCCACATTTCCGCGTCGGGCGGGGCAACCAATTTGCCAAACAGGGTGAACGGCGCAGCCAAACTGAATTTCACAGTCTGCCGCCCGTAATAATTGATGCCGATAAAATCATCGCGCCCGGCGGCGATTTTTCGGGCAAACAGATTCAGCGGAAAGCGCAGCCGATTTTCGTACACCGCCTCGAACATCCGCCGGTTGAACAGCGTTTCCTGCCAACCCGCCACCGTTTTGTCCAACCGCCGGTCGCGCAACGGGTCGAAAATCGGCTGGTGTTTGACCAGCCCGACCTGCGCCTGCGGCTGCCGGGTGTGAATGGCGTGCTCGGCGGCGCGGTGCGCCAACGCCATCTGCGTTGCAATTTTGAACGTTTGCGCAAAACTGTGCTTCCCCGGCGACCAATCGCCCACCAGATGCGACAGGTAGGCGTACACCAGCGGTTCGTTGATGGTACACCACACGTTCGCCAAATCGCCCAGCGATGCCACCGCGTGCGCGGCATACCGTTCAAACCGCGCCACCGCATCATCCGCCAGCCAGCCGCCGCGCGCCGCCAGCCACAGCGGATTGGTAAAATGATGCAGCGTCACCATCGGGGTGATGTTCAACCGCCGCAGTTCGGTCAGCATTTGGCGATAGCGGGCGATGGCGGCATCGTCCCACCGATTTTCCGCCGGTTCGATGCGGCTCCATTCCAGCGACAGCCGCAGGGTGTTCAGCCCCATTTCGGCGGCGCGGGCAAAATCCGCTTCCGCCCGCCGGCGACCGGCATCCCACCAATCGGCTGCCAATCCGCTGGTTGTGCCGTCGTGGGTGTGTCCCGTCTGTTCCCACACCCAAAAATCGTTGTTCGAGTTGTTTCCCTCATTTTGGTGAGCGGCAGTTGCCACCCCCCACCAAAAATTTTCGGGGAATTTTAACGGTTGAATGGCGGTCATGGCAGTGTCTCCAAAATTTGCCGAACCTGAATCGGCTTGATGAAAATGAGGGTATCCAGTTGGATGGCGGTTGCGCCCGCTTGCAGGTACGATTGGGCGTCGGCGAGGGTATGAACGCCGCCGGCGGCAATCAACGGCACATCGGGAAACGATTGGCGCACGGCGGCGATGTGCGGCAGGGCAACGGGTGCAATTCCCCAGCCGAAAAAATCGCCGTGCCGCATAGTTTCGCCTGCAAAAACGCTTGCCGGTGGCGATAGCGCCAGCACCAGCGCATCTGCGCCCGCATCCAGCGCCGCCGAAAACGCGGCGGCATCCGCGTCCGCCGGAATTTTTGCCAGCACGGGCAATTCCGCAGCCGTTGCGGCGCGAATCACTGCTCGAATATCGGCGGGGGTGTCGGTGCGGGTGAAACCGATTTCCAACCCGGCGATGGTTTCGGTGCTTGCCAGCGCGCGGGCGGTGCGGCGCAGGTCGGCGGGGGTGTCGGCGGGCAGATGGGCAATGACCGGCACCGGGCTGTGCCGCCAGAATTTCCGGTTCGCCCGGATAATTTTTTTCACGCCGAAATTACCCGGCGGCGCGTGAAAAATCACTCCGCCGGAAACCTCGCTGACTGCCGCTGGGGTGGATTTTCGCGGTCGCAGGGTGATGGGATTGGTGACAATCGCCCCAAAGCGGGCGGCATCAATCAGCGGGGCATACCGATTTTGCCCGTACCCCCAAAATCCGGCGGCGGGCATTACCGGGGCGTTCAGCGGTAAACCGATTTTGTGGCGGGGGGCAAGGTCAATCATCGAGCAACACCTCTGTCAAATCGAAAACGGGACCGGCGGCGCACGCCAATTTTACGCCGTGAGCGGTGGGCACGGCGCAATATCCGCACACCCCCGTACCGCAAATGTGCAGCGGGGCATCGGTGAGCAAAACCTGCGCGTAGCCATCAATGGGTAACGGTTGATTTTCCGCAATGGCGGATTTCAGCGCGCGGTAAAAAGTGCGGTTTCCCACTGCCGCCAACCGGTCTGCCCACGGAATGAGCGGGGCGAGCCGCCGGAAGAATTCGCCGCGGTAGCCGCCGCTGCCATCGGCGGTGACGAGCAGCAATTCCACGGCGGGGTGCAGCGTTTGGCTCGGCAGGTGACGGTTGTCGGGCAGACGGAGCGCCAATGTGACGTTTTGCCCGCGCCGGGCGGCAAAATTTGCCAGCGCAACCGGCAGGGCGGGGCGGGTGGCATCGCCCGCCAGCAGGGTGTTTCGGGCGGCATTGGGCAGCGAAAAACCGTTTCCCAGCGGT
>CAYPNZ010000192.1:0-6051 GCA_964411845.1 uncultured Anaerolineaceae bacterium | reverse complement strand
TTTGCAAATGGCAACCAGCCGCCCGTCGTCGGTTTCGATGCGATAGTGCAAATCGAAACTTTTGTTGCCCAAACGTGTCACGCCCATACCGATGACCAAATTTTCGCCAAAATGGGCGGGGCTTTTGTAACTGCATGTGGCTTCTGCCAAAATCAGCGTCAGTTCCCGCAGCGAGCGAACGCCCATCGCTTCAAAAAAATAGGCGATGCGGGCATTTTCCAAATAGGTGAAATAAACGGCGTTATTAACGTGTCCCAAGGCGTCCAATTCGCCGAAGGTTACGGTATGATGGTAGCGATAGGGGTAATTTTTTGCGGACATTTTCACTCCGATGGGTATTAATTTCCACCGGCAGTATAGCGCAAAACGCAAAAAAAGGCGAAGGTTGAATGCGCCTGTGACTGCCGGGAATGGCTGACAGTTGGGCGGGTGGCAAGTTTAACCCGATGGTGTATAATAAATGCACTATGTTGGCAACCACGAGGGTTGCCTCTACAATCAACCACCTACCGTTAAACAATTATGTTCGTTTATGACGCTGTTGAGTACCAAGGGGGTTTTGATGCGAAAGAAACTGAAATGGATTATTTTGTTATTGTTGCTGGTTATGGTATTGACGATTTACTTTTATCCTGTGCCCCGTGTGCCGTTTGATGAATTGTTCGGCAAAGTTGATGCCGATAAACGGATGTCGCTGAAAATGTTCCGGCAGGAACATCCGTTGCAGCAATTGACGGTTGACGGGGTGGCGTGGGAATATGTTGCTTTTGGGCAGGGGGATGAAACGATTTTGTTTTTGCACGGTATGACCGGCGCGCACGATATTTGGTGGCAGGAAATGACGGCGTTTCAAGACCGCTATCGAGTGATTTCCGTAACCTACCCGCCGGTTGACAGTTTGGCGGAACTCAGCGTCGGGGTGCGCGCCATTTTGCAGCGGGAAGGTGTCAGTCGGGTGAACATTGTCGGGTCATCGCTGGGCGGCTATTTGGCGCAATATCTCATCGCTACCCACCCGGAAATGGTCAAACGGGTGGTGTTGGGCAATACGTTCCCGCCCAATAATCTTATCGCCGAAAAGAATCGTTCCATCGGTGCGATTTTGCCTTTTTTGCCGGAATGGCTGGTCATTAAGGTATTTCGCGGCAGTTTTAGGGACAAAGTTTATCCGGCGTCGGGGTACGATGAGTTGACGCTGGCGTATATGCTTGAACAATCATACGGGCGGATGAGCAAAGCGCAGGTGGTGGGGCGTTTTCACTGCGTGATTGACCCCTTCACCCCGCCGGATTTGGCTGCACTCGGTATTCCCGCCATGATTATCGAAGCGGACAACGACCCGCTGGTGGAAGAAACGTTGCGCGAACAGTTGAAGGCAACATATCCTGCGGCGGTGGTGCATACCCTGCATAATGTGGGGCATTTTCCGTATTTGAATCACCCGGAAGAATATACTCGGTTGTTGACGGAATTTCTTGCCACACCGGTGCCGCAGTAATATCAAAAAACGGAACGTGCCGCAGCACGTTCCGTCGCGGGTGATGCCGAATACCGGTTAAAATGCGGGGTCGTCTTTTTTCAGCAGTTCGCCAATGCCGCCGAGGCTGCCCAAAATGCCGGTGGCTTCGTAGGGCAGAAAAACTTTGGTGGCGTTGCCGTCGGCAATTTTGCCCAGAGCATCCAGATATTTGATGGCGATGAGTTCTGCGGTGGGGTTTTGCTCTTGGATGGCGGAATATACCGCTTTGATAGCAGAGGCTTCGCCCTGCGCCACTTTCCAGCGAGATTCGGCTTCGCCTTCTGCTGCCAACACTACCGCCCGTTTTTTGCCTTCTGCCGCCAATACCGCCGCTTGTTTTTCTCCTTCCGCTTTCAGCACGGCGGCTTCTTTAAAGCCTTCCGCTTCCAAAATAGTGGCGCGGCGGTCACGTTCGGCTTTCATTTGGCGGTGCATCGCTTGGGTTACATCGGCGGGCGGTTCGATGCGCTGCAACTCTACGCGGGTTACATTTACGCCCCATTTGTCGGTGGCTTCGTCTAAAATTTGTCGCAGACGGGTGTTGATAACTTCCCGCGAAGTGAGACTTTCATCCAGCGCCAAGTCGCCAATCAGGTTTCGCAGGCTGGTTTGCGCCAATTTGGTCACGGCGGCATAAAAGTTGGCAACTTTGTAAACAACTTTTATCGGGTCAACCACTTCATAATAAACCACCGCATCCACTTCCACCACCACATTATCTTTGGTGATAACGGCTTGCGGCGGCACATCCACCACTTGCTCGCGCATATCAACCTTTATCATTCGCTCAAAGAAGGGCAATATAATTGCCAGCCCGCTATCGGCGGTGCGGTTGTATTTTCCTAAAAACTCTACCAGTCCTTTTTGCCACGGTCGAACAATTCTAAACATTGCCGGCTCCTTTCGCTAGATTCTGTTGACGTTTGCCCAAAAACGCCAACACGTCCTAAAAAATATTTATGGTTTCAGTGTACCATAATTTTGGCGCGAAATCCTGACCGGAAAGCGGTATCGGGCTGACAATGCTGACAGTTATTTTTGCGGGTGTATTTTATGGGGTGAGCGTGGAAATTGGGTTTTGAGCTCGTTCAACCAATCGCCAATATGGGCACATTGCGCTTTGAAGGTATTCCATTGGCGGGCAAATGCCGATTGCGGATGTTCCAGCGTTTCCAAATAGGCTTTGGTGATGATGTACCCTTGTTCAATCAGGGCGTCGCCATTGCTGAAATCGAGTGAGGGCAGGCTTAAATCGGAAAGTAGTTGGATGTAATGTAATTTCTTGCCCAATTGTTTGCGAGCCCAAGTGAGTTCGGCTTGGTCGCGGTCGTTCAATAATTTGCCGATTGCCCACTGGGTTACGGAAAAAGAACTGCTGTAATCGGCGCAGGTGGGGTCTTGATACAGATGCAGGGCGAAAACGGTTGTCGCCCCTTTTTCGATGGCAATACGCAGCGGAAATTTTGATGACAGCGCGCCGTCAATATAATGGCTGTCGCCGATTTGGTATGTGGGATGCAACGGCGGCAGCGCGGCGCTGGCAAGCAGCGCATCCAGTGCGGGGTCAGCCGGATTTTCGCCGAAGATTTTTTGCGTGCCGGTGGGTATTTCGGTGGCGATAGCGTACATTTTTGCTGCTTTCAAATCGGCAAACGTCTGCAAATCGGCGGGAAAATTGTCTCGCAAAAACGCTTTGAACGTATCGCGAGAGAAAAGCCCGTTTTCGCCGCGTGCCAGCCGCCACAACGCCGAGGCATAATTTCCGGAAAAAACCGTATCGGCAGACAAATTTCGCCAAATATCGCCGAGGCGTGCCATATGCTCCGGCGAAAACTCGTATGCCGCCATCATTCCGTTTATTGCCCCCGTTGATGTGCCCACGATGATATTGGGTTTGATGCCCGCTTCTGCCAGTGCCAGCAGTGCGCCGGCTTGCATCGCGCCGTAATTGTTGCCGCCGCTTAAAACAAATGCAATCATTTCCGTTTCCTTCCACTTCCTTTTTAGAAAGTATTGCATATACTTTATGTATGTCAATTGTAACAGGTTGAAAACTATCTGTCTGTGGTTAAAATTACGAAAATGAACATACCCGAAAAATCACTGCCACCGCTGATAGCCATTGTGGGACCGACCGGTATCGGTAAAACGACACTGGGCATTGCCTTGGCGCAAACGTTCGCCGGCGAAATTATTTCCGCCGATTCGCGGCAGATTTACCGCGAAATGAATATCGGCACGGCAAAACCCACCCCCGCCGAACGCGCCGCCGCACCGCACCATTTGGTGGATATTGTGCCGCCCGATGCCGTGCTGACGCTGGCGGAATTTCAGGAACGCGCTTTTGCCACTATTGCCGATATTCACGCCCGCGGAAAATTGCCGCTGCTGGTCGGCGGGACGGGGCAATGGGTAAAAGCGGTTATCGAGGGGTGGGGCATTCCCCGGGTGCCGCCCGACCCCGCGTTGCGTGCTCGGTTGCAGGCAGAGGCAGATGCCATCGGCGCGGAAGCGTTTCACGCCAAACTTGCCGCCGTTGACCCTGCTGCCGCCGCCAAACTCGATTTCCGGAATGTGCGGCGGGTCATTCGGGCGCTGGAAGTTTATCTGAAAACCGGTATACCCATCAGCAAGCATCAGCAAAAAACGCCGCCGCCGTATCGCATTTTGCAAATCGGGCTGACGATGCCGCGTGAGCAACTTTACCGGCGCATTGACGCGCGCATTGAGGCGATGATGGCTGCCGGTTTTTTGGCGGAAGTGGAAAGTTTGCTGGAGCGCGGTTACGGGTTGAATTTGCCGTCAATGTCCGGGTTGGGGTATCGGCAGTTGGGGCGGCATTTGCGCGGCGAAATTTCGCTGGCGGAAGCGGTGGCGCTCACCAAAAAAGAGACGCGGCGGTTCATCCGTCAACAGTACAACTGGTTTCGCCTTGATGACCCCGCCATCCGATGGATTGATGTCTCGGTGGAAGATGCAATATCGGCGGCTGCGGCGCTGTGTGCCGATTTTTTGCCTTAATTTCCTCTTTTCTTTACCCAAACTTTACAACAAAAAACGTTAAGATTTATCGCCTCATGCCGATAAATATAAGGTAAGTTAGGTTTCTGAAACCATTCAATCATCGAAAGGGGCGTTTTGGGCTATGAACATCGTTAAAACCATACGGAGCAAAATAGCATATAGAATGGGCATAATGATAGTGCTGTTGATAGCCGTGATTGCATTGAGTGTGGGGGGAACGGTGTATCAATTGCATCAGGGGGAAGCCAATGCACTGGTCATCAACGTTGCGGGGCGGCAGCGGATGCTATCGCAGAAGATGTCAAAATATGCGTTGCTGGTTAAAAACGGTGATACCGATGCCATTGACAAATTGAAAAGTTCGGAAAAATTATTCGATACGTCGTTGCACGGGTTAATAGACGGTAGCGATGCACTCGGTTTGCCCCCCGCCTCGCCGGCAGCGGCGCAGGCATTGCAAGCCGTCGAAGATATTTGGCATCCGTTCCAAGAAGCATTGGACGTGGTGTTAACCACCGAGCCGGGGTCGTCGGAATTTGAAACCGCTATCAACTATATTGCCGCAAACAACGAAGCATTGCTTGCCAAAGCAAATGATGCGGTCACCGTCCTTCAAGAAGAAGCCGATACACAAGTACGGCGATTGTTGATATTTTTGTACGGGTTGGCTGTTGTTGGCGTGTTGGTTTCAGTGGCTACAATTCTTGACATCCGCGGGGCTATTATCCCATTCGTTCAAGTGACCCGGTTGGCAAATCAGGTTACACAAAACGACTTACCGGCATTCAAAGAGTTGATATTGGCAATTGCCCGCAGTGATTACACCCAATCGTATTCCGTAAAAACGCAACCCCTTGATTTTCGTTCGGATGATGAAATCGGTCAATTGGCACACGCCATCAACCGGTTGATAAAACGCTTGCACGAAATGGCTGATGCCATCCGTGAGATGTCGGAACATCTAATTGCCGAAAATAGGATTATGCTCAATAACGTTACGCATATGGGCGAAGATGCGCTGGCTTTTGCCGAAATTTCCGTGTCGTCCGGCGTAGCGATGCAAAATATCACCGACACCATTGAACACATTACCGCCAACACCGATACCCAAAGTAACGGCGCCAAACAGATTGTGAACACAATTGAGCAATTGATGGTTGCCATTGAAGGGGTGGCGCAAGGGGCACAAGAGCAGGCAAAAGCCGCAGCCGCATCGGCAGAGGTGGCGCACCAAATTACATCCGCCATTCAGCAAGTGTCGGAAAGTGCACAAGAGGGTGCGGCGCAAGCGGTAAAAATGGCAGAAATTGCCCAAAATGGCGCGGCTACCGTCGAGGGAGTTATTGGCGGCATCAAAGGGATTCAATCGGCATCGCAGCTGCAGGGGCAGAAAATTGAAGAAGCCGGGATGCGTTCCGAAAAAATCGGCGCTATTGTTGAAACCATCGGCGATATTGCCGCTCAAACAAACTTGTTGGCGTTAAACGCCGCCATCGAAGCTGCTCGGG
>CAYPNZ010000191.1:0-6069 GCA_964411845.1 uncultured Anaerolineaceae bacterium | reverse complement strand
CATTTGGTCGGCATTGGCGGGACGGGACTTTCTGCCATTGCCACCGTTCTGCGCCAACAGCATAACATCGTTTCCGGCTCGGACATGCACGAATCGGAACGCACGGCGCGGTTGCGAGCGCTCGGCGCAACGGTGTACATCGGGCATCGCGCGGAAAACATCACCGCGCCCGATGCGGTGGTTGTTTCGTCAGCCATTCCCGCCGACAACCCCGAAATTGCCGCGGCGCGCGCCAAAGGCATTCCGGTGTTCAAACGCCCGGCGTGGTTGGGGCAAATGATGACCGGCACGCGCGGCATCGCCATCGCCGGGGCGCACGGCAAAACCACCACCACCGCCATGGTGGCGCTGGTAATGAGCCGCGCCAACCTGTCGCCGACTTTCATCGTGGGCAGTTTCATCCCGCAATTGGAAACGAATGCCGCCGCCGGCAACGGCGATTGGTTCATCATCGAAGCGGATGAATATGACCACACTTTTTTAAGCCTGAAACCGGAACTCGCCATCATCACCAACATCGAACGCGACCACCCCGACACCTATCCCACCGATGAATCGCTGTACCGCGCGTTCGTTCAATTTGCCGAACTGATTCCCCCGCATGGGGCGGTGCTGGCGTGCGGTGACGACCCCGGCGTGCAGCACATTCTGCCGCAACTGTCCGCCGCCGAAACGTATGGCACCGGAGAAAAGAATCGCTGGCGTGCGGCAAATGTGGCTGCCAACGAATTCGGCGGGTTCACTTTTGAACCGATGCGGGACGGCGTGCCTGTCGCGCCGAAAATTGCCCTGCGCGTGCCGGGCATGCACAACGTGCAAAACGCGCTGGCGGCGCTGGCGGTGTGCCTTAAAGCGGGCGTCGCCCCGAAAACCGCCGCCGAAACACTGGCAACGTTTACCGGCACCGCCCGCCGTTTCGAGTTGAAAGGGGAACGGCGCGGCATCACCGTCATTGACGATTACGCCCACAACCCCACCGAACTGCGGGCAACACTTGCCGCGGCGCGCGCCCGTTTCGGCAAACGGCACATTTGGGCGGTCTTTCAACCGCACACTTTTTCGCGCACCAAACTGCTGCGGCACAAATTTGCGGCGGCGTTTGGCAATGCCGACCATGTTATTTTGCTGGATATTTACCCGGCGCGAGAAAAAGATGACGGCACAATCAGCAGCGCCGATATTCTGACAGATATGGATCACCCCGATGCGCGATATTTGCCCGGCGCACCGGCGCACGCCGCCGATTTTTTGCTGGCGCATCTTTCGCCCGGCGATGTGCTCATCACGCTGGGCGCGGGCGACGGCTATCGGGTCGGAGAAATGGTTTTGGATGGGTTGAACCGAGGATGGGATGATGGCAGACAAGAAAAAAGACAGCGGAAAATTGCGAAAGGAAGACCTTAAAATTTTAAAAATGTTGGAGTCACCCGCAGCGGAAACGGCAACGGAAAAACCGTCCCGCCCGCCGGAACGCGAAACGGTGGAACGGCTAATTTACCTTTTGGAGAACGATGACCGGCAAAAAGCCGCTTGAGTTAACCGCCCTGTACCGCGCCCTGCGCCGGCAATTCGGCGAGCGAGTGCGCACCGATGAACCGCTGGCGCGGCACACCACCCTGCAATTGGGCGGTCCCGCCGACCTGTATGTTACCGCGCAATCGGCAGACGAACTGGCAGCAGCGGTATCGCTGGCGAAAACGCACGGTGTGCCCGTGTTCCTGCTCGGCGGGGGCGCAAATTTGGTCATCGCCGAAGCGGGCATCCGCGGGCTGGTGGTGGCAAATCACGCGCGGAAAATCGCTTTTGCGGGCGAAATCGTCCGCGCGGAAAGCGGCGCCATTCTGCCCCGATTATCGAATTTATGCGCCGAACACGGATTGAGCGGGCTGGAATGGGCGGTCGGTGTGCCGGGCACACTCGGCGGGGCGGTGGTAAACAACGCCGGCGCGTATGGCAGCGCCATCGCCGATGTGCTCATCCGCGCCGAACTGCTGACGGCAAACGGTGCGCGGGTATGGCAACCGGCAGACCGGTTCGGGTATGAATATCGCAGCAGCCGGTTAAAACGGGGCGAAATGAAAGCGGTGGTTTTGCAAGCGGAATTGCGGCTTTCGCCCGCGCCGGCGGCGGAAATTACCGCCCGCATGCAAGCGTTCACCGCCCGGCGAAAATCGTCGCAGCCACCGGGGGCAACGGTGGGCAGTATGTTCAAAAATCCGCCGGGCGATTATGCCGGTCGGCTGATTGAAGCGGCGGGGTTGAAAGGATTTCGCGTGGGGCAGGCGGAAATTTCGCCCAAACATGCCAACTTTTTCGTCAATTTGGGCGGCGCATCTGCAACCGATGTCATCACCCTGATAAACACCGCCCGCGAAACGGTTCGGCAAAAGTTTGGGGTAGCGTTGGAATTGGAAATTGAGATTATCGAATGAATGAACCACAGAAAATCCGCGTCGGCGTTCTGTTCGGCGGAAAATCGGGCGAACATGAAGTGAGCCTGACTTCCGCGCAGAACGTGATGGCGGCAATGGACAAATCAAAATATGAAATTGTGCCCATCGGCATCACCAAAAGCGGGATATGGTTCACCGGTGAAAAGGTGATGGCGCAACTGACCGGCGCGGCAGAAATGCCGCCGCAGATTGCCGCGCGCGCCGCCGACAGCCGCGGGTTGGCATCGTTTTTGGATGATTCGGTTGCCGCGCAAAATGCCGCGTTCGGCACGCCGGATGTGATTTTCCCCGTGCTGCACGGTCCCATGGGTGAAGACGGCACGGTGCAGGGGTTGCTGGAATTGGCGGATTTGCCGTATGTCGGCTGCGGGGTGCTGGGCAGCGCCGCTTCGATGGACAAAGTGGTGGCAAAAGATATTATTCGGGCGCACGATATTCCGGTGCTGCCATACGTTACCGTTCTGCGAAAAACGTGGGTCGCCGAGCCGGACGCGGTGCGGGCGCAAATTGAGTCGGCGCTGGCATACCCCGTGTTTGTAAAACCCGCCAACATGGGTTCCAGCGTGGGCATTTCAAAAGTACACGGGTCGGACGAACTGGCGGCGGCAATGGATGAAGCCGCGGCGTATGACCGCCGGTTGCTGGTGGAACAGGGCATCAACGCGCGGGAAATTGAGGTGAGCATTTTGGGAAATGACAACCCGCAAGCCTCGGTGCCGGGTGAAATTTTGCCCAGCCGCGAATTTTACAGTTATGCCGCCAAATATCTCGACGGTAACAGCGAATTGCTCATTCCCGCCCCGCTGACACCGGCACAGACCGCCGCCGTGCAAAAATACGCCATCGCCGCATTTTTGGCGCTGGATTGCGCCGGATTGGCGCGCGTGGATTTTCTGCTCGACCGAGAATCGGGTGCGGTATATCTGAATGAAGTGAACGCCATGCCCGGTTTCACCGAAATCAGTATGTATCCCAAATTATGGGCTGCCAGCGGGCTGGGCTATTCGGCATTGATTGACCGTTTGATTGAATTGGCGTTGGCACGCCATGCCGAACGCCGTAAAAATCGCACCGATTTTAACGTTTCCGAGGCAACATGAGCCGTCAGAAAAAAGAAGTAACTTACACGCCGAAAACCAAAAACCGGCGGCGGCGCTCGGCGCGGCGGCTGGGCAAAAACGCCACCATGGAAAGTCGGGCGGGCAGCAAAACGCTGCATCTTTCGGTGGCGGCTGCCGCCAAACCGCGCTCGCGTCCGTCCGTTCGCATTTCAAAATGGAAGATGATTGCCACGCTGATTTTGGTTGCCGTGCTGGCAGGGGTGTATGTGCTGTTCGGCACCGATAAATTTTACGTTTACAGCGCCGATATTTCCGGCAATCACGTGCTCAGCGCGGACGAGATTTTTCAAGCCAGCGGGGTGAACAATTTATCCATTTTCTGGGTGAACCCGCGCAAAGTGCAAGCGCGGGTGGAAGCGCTGGATTATGTGAAAAGCGCGTCGGTAAAAGTGTCGCTGCCCGCCACGGTGCGCATCACCGTGGAAGAACGGCTGCCGCAGGTGCTGTGGCGTTCCGGCGACAAATTGTGGTGGGTAGACAACGACGGGGTATTTTTGCCCGCCAAACCGGATGCCACCGCCACCGGCATCGAATTGCAAATTGAAGATATTGACGGGTTGCCCACCACCCAAATCAGCCCGAAAATCATTCGCGCGGCGCAGCGGGTTTATCATTTAAAACCGGACATCAACCATCTTTACTACCAGCGCGAAATCGGATTGGTATACACCAATGCCAACGGCTGGGTTATTTACTTGGGCAAAGAAGATACCAATATCGCCGCGAAATTGCAGGTGGCGGACGCAGTCGCCAAAAAACTGCTATCCGCAAACATTACCCCGGCGTTTATTGATGTGCGCGACCCGCTGCATGTGGTTTACAACCCGCAAGCATCCCCATGACCGAAGTACCGGGGTACTACATATTGTGGCGATTTGGCTTGTCAAAGCCCATATATTGTGGTATTATAAAGTAGTTACCATGTATATGGGTGATGCGCCGCACAACAGGACATCAAATGGAAGCAACAACAATTGTCGGCATCGACATCGGAACAACGAAAATATGCACACTGGTGGCAGATGTTGACACCCAACAAAATTTGCGCATCGCCGGTATGGGCATCGCGCCCGCACGCGGCATTCGTAAAGGCGTGGTGGTCAACGTTGGCGAAGCCACCGCCGCCATCGCCGAAAGTTTGGAGCAGGCAGAGCAATCTTCCGGCTACGAGATTCACAGCGCGTATGTGGGGCTTGCCGGTTCGCACATTGATGCGCTGAACAACCGCGGCATCATTTCGCTCAACAGCGGGCATCGCAGCATTCAACCCGCCGATGTCACCCGCGTGCTGGAATCGGCAAAAGCGGTATCGCTGCCGGATAACCGCGAAATTTTACACGTCATTCCGCGCAGTTTCACCGTGGACGGTGACGACGGCGTAAAAGACCCCATCGGTATGTATGCCCAACGGCTGGAAGTGGAAGCGCACATTGTTACCGGCGCGACCACCTCTATCAACAATTTGGTTGCCTGCATTCAAGATAACGATGTGGATATTGATGCGCTGGTGCTGGAGCCGCTCGCTTCCGGCGAAGCCGTGCTCACCGAGATGGAACGCGATATGGGGGTCGTACTGGCAGACATCGGCGGCGGCACCACCGACATCGCCATTTTCATCGAAGGGAGCATTTGGCACACCACCGTGTTACCCACCGGCGGGCAGCAAATTACCAACGATGTGGCGGTCGGGCTGCATGCCCCCTTCACCGTGGCGGAAGAAATAAAAATTCGGCACGGACACGCCTTGCCCGCCAAAATGACCGAAGGCGGCATGCTGGAAGTTAGCACCTTCGGCGAAGAAGGGCGGCAGCGCATTGACCGCAAATTTCTGGCGGAAATCATCAACGCCCGCACCGAAGAAATTTTTGAACTGATTTTGCAGGAAATCAAACGGAGCGGGTACGACGGACTGCTGCCCGCCGGTATGGTTTTGTGCGGCGGCACCGCCAATCTCAGCGGCATCAAAGATGTGGGACGTTCCGTGCTCGGTATGCCCATTCGGGTGGGCGCACCGCAAGCGTTGCGCGGATTGATAGAAAATCTATCCGAACCGGAATTTGCAACCGGCGTCGGGCTGTTGCAGTGGGGGAAAAATCATCAAATGCAACCCGCCACTCGTCACCGCACCCGCCGCCAACCCAATGGCGTTTTATCCTGGTTGAAAAAAGCATTTTTGCCGGGTTAAACTATAAAAAATGACCGGAAACCGGAGGTTGGAAAGTAAATCCATCGGCACCCCTGCTTCGCGTTTGAGATTTTCTCTTTCCAACCTCGAAAAACACCCTATTAGAGGAGGCAATTATTATGTCCTATCGAAAAACAAATGCGGAGCCCGATTCACTCGCCAAAATTAAGGTCGTCGGTGTCGGCGGCGGCGGTTCAAACGCCGTCAACCGGATGATTGATGCCGGTGTGCGCGGCGTTGATTTCATCGCCGTGAATACCGATGCCCAAGCCCTGCTCACCAGCAACGCGCCGCAACGCATCCGCATCGG